>WFPH01000140.1 GCA_015487645.1 Thermosulfurimonas sp.
GGCCTTTATCACCCCTATTATCAAGCTTTAAAGGAGGTTAAGGCCGCATGATCCGTAAGGTAGTTCTTCCGGTGGCTGGCCTGGGGACTAGAATGCTTCCGGCCACCAAGGCCGTGCCTAAGGAAATGCTTTGCCTGATCAACAAACCGGCCATTCAATACATCGTGGAAGAGGCCGTAGCTTCCGGTATCAAGGAATTTATTTTCGTGGTCTCGCGGAACAAAGAAGCCATCCTGGACCACTTCGATCTCTCACCGGAGCTCGAAGCCGAACTGGAGGCCAAGGGAAAGAAGAACTTGCTAGAGGAAGTTCGAAAGGTCTCAAGGCTCATTGAGAGTCTCTCAGCGGTGCGTCAGAAAAAACCTCTGGGGTTGGGACACGCTATCCTGGTAGCGGCTCCTCTGGTGGGAAACGAACCCTTTGGAGTGCTTTTGGGAGACGATATCGTAGATGCGGAAGAACCCTGTTTAAAACAACTCATCAGAGCCGCGGAAGAGCTTTGGGCCCCGGTGATCGCCGTGGAGCACCTCCCCCGGGAGGAAGTCTCCCGCTACGGTGTCATCTCGGGAAAGAAGGTGCAAGAGGGTTTATATGAGATAGAAGATGTCGTGGAAAAACCTCGTCCGGAAGAGGCCCCTTCCGAACTGGCCATCATAGGCCGCTACGTATTTTTCCCGTCCATCTTTGAATATCTCGAAAGGCTATCCCCGGGAGCCGGAGGGGAAATTCAGCTCACGGATGCCATTGCCACCATGGCCAGGGAGGGCCACAAGATTTACGCCCTGGAATTTCGGGGGACCCGTTACGATACCGGAAACAAGGAGGGCTTCGTCAAGGCCACTGTGGCCTTAGCCCTCAAAGACCCGGAGTTGGGGCCGAAACTGAGGGATTTCCTGAGAAATCTCCTTTAAGGACCGTGCCCCTTTATCGCGTTATCCTGCCTTTGCCCCTTGAGGCACCGCTCCTCTACGCCTCTTCTGAGGAGCTTCCTCCGGGCTCAAGGGTCATCGTACCGGTAAAAAAGCGGCGGCTGGTGGGCCTGGTGTTCGAAAGGTTTCAGGGGGATCCTCCGGCGCACACCGAAATACGAGAGGTAGAGAGGGTTCTGGATCGGGAGCCCTTGCTTTCCGAAGAATTACTGCGTTTTCTCCAGTGGTGCTGGCGCTACTATGTGTGTCCTCCGGGAGAAGTGATCCGACAGGCCTTCCCTCCGGGCTTTTTTAGAGAGATCCGCAAAAGGCTCAGGCTCTCCAGGAAAGGCCGTGAAGCCTTAAAGGCGGGAGAGCTTCCGGCCTGGCTGAGTTATTTCGAAAGACCCCGGAGCCGAAAAAATCTAACTCGCCTCCGGGAGCAGATTTCTCCTTCGGAAATAAAAAGCCTCCTGAAACAGGAATTTCTGGAGGAGATTGAAGACCTCGCGGGCCTTAACCCTCCCCTTGAGCCTTGGGTGGAATTTCTGGGGAAGGAGCCCGCTTCTGAGATAGAAAGATTCCTTTCGGAGAAAGGACGGTGGCCCAAAAGGTTCCTGGAGGAGGCCTTTGGCCCCAGGGCCGTTCGGGAACTCCTGAAGTCAGAACGGGCCAGGCTGGTAGAGCTCCCGCGGTTGAGAAAAGGACCGGTTTTTGAGAGCCTGGAGGCCCCTCAGCCCAACGAAGAGCAGAGACTGGCTATTCAGGAAATAAATAGAGCCCTCGGACAGGGGTTTCAGCCCTTTTTGCTTCACGGGGTTACCGGAAGCGGCAAGACTCTCGTTTACCTCGAGGTCGCGGCCAGGGCCCTGGCTCTTGGCCGGAGCGTGCTGATCCTGGTGCCGGAGATCGCCCTCACCCCCTATGTGGAGACCCACTTTGTGGCCCGCTTCGGTTCGCAGGTGGCGGTCCTCCACAGTGCGCTTTCTTCAGGGGCCCGGGCGGCCGAATGGTTCCGGGTAGCCCGAGGGGAGGCCCGGGTGGTGGTCGGAGCCCGCTCGGCCGTTTTCGCTCCCCTGCGGAACCTGGGCCTCGTCATCGTGGATGAGGAGCACGAAGGGGCTTACAAACAGTCCGAAGGTCTGCGTTATCAGGCCCGGGATCTGGCCCTCCTGCGGGGCAAACTCTCCGGGGCCGTGGTCATCCTGGGTTCGGCTACCCCCAGTGTGAAAAGCTATTTCTTAGCGCGCACGGGTCGGTATCGTCTCCTCACCCTCAGAAAAAGGCCTTCCGGGAGGAGACTTCCGGAGATCCAGATCGTGCGTCTGCGGTATCCGGGGGAAATTTTTAGCCCGGAGCTGCTCTCCGGGATAAGGGAAACCCTGGCCAGGGGCCACCAGGTACTCCTTTTCCTCAATCGGCGGGGTTACGCTCCCGCGGCTTTCTGCAGGGATTGCGGAGAGGCCCTCCAGTGCCCCAACTGCACCCTCACTCTTACCTATCATCGCTCCCGGGGCATCCTCCTCTGTCACCACTGTGGCTTTGAACAACCGGCCTTTCCGGTATGTCCCCACTGCGAAGGCACACGATTTCGGCTGGTGGGAGCCGGCACCGAAAGACTGGAAGCCGAACTCTCCAGGCATTTCCCGGACGCGGGGGTGGGCCGCCTCGATCGTGATACGGTGACCTCCGAGAAACGGCTGTTCGAATTGCTCAGGGCCCTTCGCCGGGGGGATATTCAAATCCTGGTGGGCACCCAGATGGTGGCTCAGGGCCACGATCTTCCAGGAGTAGCCCTGGTGGGGATAATCTGGGCCGAAGGGGGGCTTCATCTTCCGGACTTCAGGGCCGCTGAACGGACCTTTCAGCTTCTGGTCCAGGTGGCGGGCAGAGCGGGCAGAGGTACGCTACCGGGTAAGGTCATCCTCCAGACCCGTCTGCCAGACCATTACGCCATTCGGACCGCCATTGACCAGGATTACGAGGGCTTTTATCAGGAGGAAATCGCTCGAAGGAAACTCCTGGGCTTTCCTCCCTTCTCCAGGTTGGTCCTCCTCCTTTTTTCGAGTCTGAAAGCGGAAAGGGCCGAAGAAGCCGCCCGGCGGAGCGCTGATTTTTTGCGCAAGTTCGGGAAAACGGAAATCTTCGGTCCGGTACCGGCTCCCCTCTATCGGCTGGCCAACCGGTATCGCTGGCAGGTCCTCTTGAAAGCCGAAAAGGCCTCTTTCCTGGACGAGGTGCTCGTAGCCTTCATGGCCGAGAGACAGCGCCTGGTACCTTCTGGAGTCCGACTGACCCTTGATAGGGATCCCGAAGAACTGTTATAATGCCTTCACATGGCTACTCGCTTTATTCCCCAAAGGGTCAACTGGGCCGAAAGGGAAAAACATTCTCTTATCAATTTCGATCTCAAGCCCGAAGAACTTGAGGCCTATCTGGACGAGTACCTCATCGGTCAGCAGGAAGCCAAAGGTATCCTGGCCACCAAGATCTGCACCCATTTTCACCGGGTGAAGTATTTCCTGGAGAAGGGCGAGCGTTTCGATGAGGTGGGCTTTGTCAAGAACAATATCATTATCATAGGCCCTACCGGGGTAGGGAAAACCTTCATGATCAAGCTCATTGCCCGCAAGATCGGGGTCCCCTTTGTCAAGGGAGACGCTACCAAATTCAGCGAGACCGGGTATGTAGGCGGCGACGTGGAGGATCTTATCCGGGATCTGGTTCAGGAAGCGGGGGGCAACGTGGAGAAGGCCCGTTTCGGGTTGGTGTATCTCGATGAGGTGGACAAGATTGCCTCCAGCGGCCATCTGGTGGGCCCGGATGTCTCGCGCACAGGGGTGCAGAGGGCTCTCCTCAAACCGCTCGAGGAGACGGAAGTGGAATTACGCATGCCCCATGATCCCATCAGCCAGATGGAAGCCATTGAGCACTAC
>WFPH01000141.1 GCA_015487645.1 Thermosulfurimonas sp.
GGGGGACGGCTGGTGGCCTTTGCCGGGCGGGTGATCGGGGAGGGTGAGCCCAAGTATCTGAATTCCCCGGAAACCCCCATCTATCACAAGAGCCGTATCCTTTACGGGTTGTACGAAGCCCGGCCTTATATTCGCGAGAAAGAAGCCGGCTTGGTGGTGGAAGGCTACTTCGATCTCCTGGCCTTGTGGGAGAAAGGCCTAAGGCACGTGGTGGCCACCTGTGGAACCGCCTTAACGCCCGAGCATGCCCGGGTCCTCAAGCGACTGACTTCCACCTGGTACTTGGTCTTTGACGGAGACGAAGCCGGCCGCAAGGCCGCTTACCGGGCCCTGGGAGTGTTTTTCCGGGAGGGCGTCTTCCCGCGGGTGGTTTTCCTGCCCGAAGGAGAAGACCCGGACAGCCTGGTCCGAAGATCTGGACGGGAAGCCCTGGAAAGCCTCCTCAGAGAAGCCCGGGAGCCTTTGAGCTTTTTGGTGGAGTATCTGCGGGAACTATATGAGGCCACTCCCGAAGGTAAAAGTGCCATGGTGCGCGAGATTCGGGAGATCCTTTCGGGGATTCCTGACGTGGTGGCCCGCTACGAATATCTGCGCCTGGCGGCCGAAAGACTCGAGGTCCCGGAGAGTTTCCTTCTATCGGTTCGCGGTCTGGATCGGTCTTCCGCCTCACGGACCGAGGCTGGAGATCCCTTCGGCAAACTCATTCTGCAAACCCTCCTGCATTTCCCTTCCTGCGCGGCGGAATTGAAACGTTTAGGGGTGGAAGAGTTTCTCCAGGACGAAGTCCAACGCCAACTCTATTTTCGGATCCTGGAGGCCCTCGAAGAGGGATATCAGCCGGAAACCCTTTCTCTGGACGAACCCGAGCTGCAGGCCCTTTTCAGCGAGCTCCTTTTTTCTCCCCTTCCGGAGGAACCGGAGGAGAGAATCTTGGATCAGATTAAAAGGGTCATTTTTCGTAAGCGATTTCAGGAACTGGAAAGGAAGAGACTTTTGGCGGAGATTCGGGAGGCGGAAAATTCCGGGGAAAGACAAAACCTGGCTAGGCTCTTAAGGGCCTATGCCGAGCTTTGCCAGAAATCCTTAAAATGCCGCGGGGAGGGGGCCCATGAGTCGTTCTCGTAAAGAAATACAGGTTTTGGAACAGGAGGGTTTGAGTTGTCTGCGGGAGATTGAAGAGGCTTATGGCTTTGATTCTAGGCTGGAGGAGATTGAAGAAGAGGGCAGTTTTGATCCCGTCAAGTATTACCTCAAGGATATGGGAGATATTCCTCTCCTTTCCCGGGAAGAGGAGGTCAGGCTGGCTCGGGAAATCGAGGAGGGAGAAAGACAGGCCGTACGAGCGGTTCTTAAGTTCAAGAGTGCACCTCGACAAATTGGCGAACTTTTCGAGAGGTTTCTTCGCTGCGAGCTTAGAGTCCGGGAGATTCTCCGGGATGCGGATGAGTTCTCCGACGACCCAGCCGGAGAGGAGGACGGTGGGCTTCGCGATTGGGCCCGAGAGGTGCAGACCCTCTGTGTACGGATTCTTAAGAACTGGGAGGAGGTCCCGGAAGGCAAAGGGGCCCGGCTTTCTCATTATCGGTCTTTGGGGCGGTTGCGTGAGGCTTTGGAGAGCCGGCTTTTCGAGAGGCGTCTTTCCCGGAAGTTTATCGAAGGCCTTTGCCGTGAGCCTCTCCAGGTGGGCTGTGAGCTTAAGCGGGCGGAAAAGGACCTCAAGAACATCGAGGCCTCGGGCTATAGGCTATCCGTCCTGATCCAGCATTTCATCCGCACGGATGGAGACTATGCCCGGGTAGAAGAAGTGGCCTCCAGGGTAGGCCTTTCGGCGGAAAGATTTCTGGAGTTCCGAGCTCGCTACGAGCGACTTCAGGGTCTTCGTCGAGAGATTCCGCGGCGTTTTGGGGTCAGTCTTTCTCGCTTTCGTGAAATCCTTTCCGAGATAGAGTCCGGTCTCACGCGGGCTCGGGAGGCCAAAGAGGCTTTGGTCAGAGCCAATCTTCGACTGGTGGTCTCCGTGGCCAAGAAGTATGTGGGACGGGGGCTACCCTTTCTGGACCTCATTCAAGAAGGCAATATCGGCCTCATGAAGGCTGTGGAGAAGTTTGATTACCGCCGAGGCTACAAGTTTAGCACTTATGCGACCTGGTGGATCCGCCAGGCCATCACCCGGGCCATCGCCGATCAGGCCCGCACCATCCGTATTCCGGTCCACATGATCGAGCTCATCAACAAACTGGTGCGCACCTCTCTTCGCTATTATCAGGAGAAAGGCGAGGAACCCACGCCGGAGATTCTGGCCCAGGAAATGGGGCTTCCGGTGGAAAAGGTCAAAACCATTCTGAAGATTACCAAGGATCCGGTTTCTCTCGAGACTCCGGTGGGGGACGACGAGGATTCACTGCTTGGGGACTTCATCGAGGACGAGATGATCCTGGGGCCCCATCAGGCCACCGAGGATCTCTCCTTGGTAGAGGAGGTTCGTAAGCTTCTTTCTCTTCTTAGCCCCCGGGAGGAGAAGGTGCTCCGGCTGCGTTTTGGGATCGGGGAAAAATACGAACACACCCTGGAGGAAGTGGGTAAGGCCTTCGGGGTGACGCGGGAGAGGATCCGGCAGATCGAGTCCAAGGCCCTGCGCAAACTCCGCCACCCCCACCGTAGCAAACACCTGAAGTATTACCTAACCTCCTGATTTCTTGACAAGAAAGGGGGTAAGGCTACACTAAAGTTTGAAGGTGGGCCTGTAGCTCAGCTGGTTAGAGCCACCGGCTCATAACCGGGAGGTCGGAGGTTCGAATCCTCCCAGGCCCACCCTTTTTGTAATTTCAAGATGACGGTCACAGTTGAGGACATATGTGACTATATCGAAAATTGGGCCCCGGCTTCCTGGGCTGAGGACTGGGATCGAGTCGGACTTCAGTTCGGCTCCCTCAGAGCCCCGGTGGAGCACTTGGGGCTGGCGTTGGAACTCACCCCGGCCGTGGTTTCCTGGATGATCTCCCAGGGTGTGGACTGCCTGCTGACGCATCATCCGGTTTTCTTCAAGCCCTTGAGGAGATTGCTGGCCGAAGATCCCTGGGAGGGTCTCATTCTGGAGCTTATTCGAAGAGGCAAGACCGTAATCTCTTATCACACCAATCTGGACGCCGCTCCTGAAGGGGTTACGGAAGTTCTGGCCGAGGCTCTTGGCGTGCGTTGCGAGGAGGCTTTGCGTCCGGTGGCTTCAGATTTGCCCGGAGTGGGGCTTGGTCGTCTGGGGGTGTTGCCCGAGCCGCAGAAGGTTTCCGAGATGGCCCGCCATCTTTCCCGGATTATACAGTCTCCGGTGGCCCAGGTGGGGGAGGATCGAGAGGTGCGCCGGGTGGCCCTTTGTGCGGGTTCCGGGTGGGATCTTTGGCCCGAGGTCTTGTCAAAAGGGGCGGAAGTATTTATAACCGGGGAAGTCAAACATCATGCGGCCCGGGAGGCCGAGCTCGCAGGTGTGGGGCTTCTGGTGGCCGATCATTTCGCCATGGAGAACTTTTTCTGGAGGCGACTGGTGGAGAGGCTTTCCGGCCGGTTCCCCGGTCTCAAGGTGAGTTTCTTTGAAGATAAAAGCCCTTTCAGAACATTTTTTATCCAAGGAGGATGAAGTGCGGGAGGAAATCGCCAATCTTATCAAATTACAGGAAATAGACCTGAAGATTCTGGAGATCGAGAGGCGAAAAAGCGAGCTTCCGGATTCTCTGAAACAGGCGGAGGAAACCCTAGCCAAGAAGAAGGATCAGTTCGAGGAACTTTCCCGAAGACTCGAGGAGGTGGCCCTCAAAAGGAAGACCGAGGAGGAAGAGCTCGAGGAGGAGTATCAGCGGTTGCGCAAGACCCAGACCCGTCTGATGCAGATCCGGGGAAGTCGGGAATACCAGGCTCTTCTTCGAGAGATCGAGGAGATCAAGAAGGCCAATAAGCAGCGGGAGGAGAATCTTTTAAAGCTTATGGAGGAGCAGGAGAGTCTCAAAAAAGAGGAAGAGACCCTTCGCCAGGAGATTGAGGAGTTGGAGAAACGGGTGGCCGAGGAACGAGCCCATTACGAGGCCCAGTGTCAGAGGCTAGATGAAGAGAAGGCCGGATACTTGAAGGAAAGGGAATTTCTGGCCAAGGCCGTGCCCCAGAACCTTCTTTCCCGCTACGAGTTCATCCGCGAACGTCGGGGAGGACTCGCCATCGTGGCGGTAGAAAACGGCACTTGCGAGGGCTGTCATATGCATATCCCGCCTCAGCTTTTCAACGAACTCCAGCGCGACGACCGCTATTATGAGTGCCCCCTGTGTCGCCGGCTGATTTACTATAAAAAGATCTATTTCCCGGAGCCCGAGGAGGCCGAGGGCACCCCGCCCGAGGAATAGATGCGCAGCACCCGTCCCCGGCGATAGAAGGGTTTTATCTCGGCGATAAGCCTGAGACCTTCTTTTCGCGCGGGAAATCCCTCCCGCGTCTCCTCGAGGATGATCCCTGGGGGATAGGGCGGGCCCTTAAGCACTGGGATCGGGCCTCCGCGGTAAAAGACAAGAAGATAGTTTTCACGCTTTAAAAAATAGATCCGGGGATAGGAGAGATAGGGCCGGGCCTTCTTTACCGAGGAAAACCGCAGGGCGTTTCCCTGGATCTCCGCAAGAAGAGCCCCGGTGAGAAGGAGAAGGGAGAGGGCAAGGGCGGCCTTTGGCAAGAGTTTTTCCCTTTCCGCAAACCATTCCGCAGCCGAGATCGCAAGAGAAACGGCAAAGAAGGGATAAAGGGAAAGGAGATATTTGCTGAACTTGGCGGCGGTAAAGCTGAGAAGAAAAAGGGGCGTAAACCAGGAAAGAAGCAGAAAGAACCTTCGGGGATCCGAAAGATGAAGTCTTACGAAGGCCCTAATCCTTAAAACAAGGAGACTTTCCGGGAGAAAACCCAGAAGAAGGGCCCCGGCGTAGTGGTAGAAGGGGTCGCGTTTTCCGGTGGCAAGCCTTCCCATGAGATCCACCCGCACGAATTCGGAAAAATCGCCCCCATTAAGTTGCAGGTAGACTGCAAGGTACCAGAGGAGGACCGGAAGCGCGGAAAGAAGGAGCCCTGCCGGATGAAGGAGCTTAAGGGCCCTGCGGTCCTTGCGGATCAGGGCGTAGGTGAACGGCGGAGCCAGGGCCAGGAGGATGAAAGGTCCCTTGGTAAGGAGGCCTAAGGAGAAGGCGAGAAAGGAAAGGAAAAGGGTTTTGCGCTCTCCGGTCTCAAGATATTCGAGACCGAAATAAAGATAGGAGACGAAGAAGAGGGCAAGGAGCATCTCCAGTTCCACCCGGTGGGTGAAGAAATAAAAGCGCGGGGCGGAAAGGAGAAAAAGTACAGAAAGAAATGCGGCAAGCCCTCCGGAAAGCTTTTCGGCCAGGCGAAAGGTGAGAAGGAGCACGGCAAGTGCTGCAAGGAGGGAGGGGAGGCGCAGCACGGGTTCGCTTACTCCCAGGGGGAAGGCCAGCGCCCCTGCGATCCAGGTGTGAAGCGGGGGTTTGGTGACATAGGGGGCGCCGTTTAGATGCGGAACGAGCGAGTGGCCGAACCTTACGGCCTCCTGCACGATTTCCGCCCGCCGGGCCTCCTGCACGGAGGTAAGGGGAAGGAAGAGCGGCCCGAGATAGAGAAGGGCCAGGATTACAAAGATAATCTTTTCCCATCTTGACATGTGAGATACTATATCCCGTAAGCTTAGGACTCCCAAATCTTTAGGATGCCAAAAGAAAGAGAAGGGATAAGTTCTGTTTTGGCGTTTCTTCTTACGTCAGGGGTAATCTTTTTTCTCTTCCTCAATCTCGGCGAGCGGCCGCTCTGGGGCGTTGAGGGACGCTGGGCCGAAGGGGTGCGGGAGATGATCTTAAGGGGCTCCCTCTGGGTCCCCACCATCAACTGGGTTCCCCATATCACCAAACCCCTCATCCCTTACTGGCTCATAAGGGCCTCGGCGGAAATATTCGGAGGCCTTAACGAATTCACGGTGAGGCTTCCGGTGGCCGCATGCGGGCTTTTAACCCTTACCGCCTTTTACGCCCTTGCCCGGCGCTTTTTTGACCCCTACTGGGCCCTTACCGCCACCGGGATGCTCGCCACCTCCTGGGGTTTTGCGGCCTATGCTCGGGTGGCTCAGAGCGAGATCTATCAGCTTTCCGGGATCGTCTCCGCCCTTGCTTTTTACTTTTACGGGCGTGAGAAGCGGAGTTTTCCGCTTTATCTCGGTTTCTGGCTTTCGGCGGTCTTTGCGGCCCTATCCAAGGGACTTCCGGGGCTTGCGGTGCCGGTGCTGGTAGCAGGAATCGACACCCTGCTTTATACCCGAAGGAGGCATTTAAACTTTAAGGCCTTTCTTGCGGCAGGCCTTGCCCTAACCCTCTATCTTGCCCACTATTACGCGCTCTCTAAGGCCCTTA
>WFPH01000142.1 GCA_015487645.1 Thermosulfurimonas sp.
GATGAGGTTAAGAAGAGTGGTCTTACCCGCTCCGCTGGGGCCGGTAATAAAGACGAACTCCCCCCGACGGATTTCGAGATTAATATCCTCCAAAGCCCGGATGTAAGGGCTATAAAACTTAGAAACCCCCTCTAGTCGAACAACATAGTCATTTTTAGTGGTTTTCATTTCGACGGTCTTTGCTATTATACTCAAAGCAGGTCCGGAAAAGAAGGGGGGCATATGGCCAAGATAGACGCCTTTCTCAAGCTGATGGTGGAGACCGGGGCCTCGGACCTACACCTTTCCACCGGGAATCCCCCCATCTTGAGAATCCATGGGGATCTCCAGCGGGTAAAATACAAGCCCCTAGAGAACGAAGAACTCAAGGCCATGCTCTACGAAATCACCCCCGAGGAAAAGATCAAGCAATTTGAGGAAACCGGAGATGTGGATTTCGGCTTCGAAATCCCGGGGTTGGCGCGCTTCAGGGTGAACTTCTTTCAGCAGCATCGGGGGGTAGGAGCGGTCTTCCGCCTCATCCCGAGCCAGATCCGCACGGTGGAGGAATTGGGGCTTCCCCAGATCCTCAACAAACTGGCCCTTCTGCCTAAGGGGCTCATCCTGGTGACCGGTCCCACCGGCTCCGGTAAATCCACCACCCTGGCGGCCATGGTGGACTACGCCAACCGAATGCGCAAGGATCACATTCTAACCATCGAAGATCCCATCGAGTTCGTGCATCAGCCCAAAAATTGTCTAGTAAATCAGAGAGAGGTAGGGGTCCACACCCGTTCCTTTGCCTCGGCCCTGCGAGCCGCCCTCCGCGAGGATCCCGATATCATTCTGGTGGGTGAGATGCGAGACCTGGAGACCATTTCCCTGGCCCTGGAGGCCGCCCTTACCGGACACCTGGTCATGTCCACCCTGCACACCATCTCCGCGGCCCAGACCGTAGACCGGATCATCGAGATCTTCCCGCACGAACAACAGCCCCAGATACGTTCCTCTCTGGCCGATTCTTTGAGGGCCGTCATCGCCCAGACCATGTTCAAAAGGATCGATCGACCGGGCCGAATAGTGGCCTTTGAAATTTTGATCGCCACCCCCGCGGTGAGAAACCTCATTCGGGAAGGTAAAACCTACCAGATACCCTCCATCATCCAGACCGGGCGAAAATACGGCATGATTTCTCTGGACGACTCCATCATGGAGTATCTCCAGAAGGGCATCATCAGTCCCGAAGAGGCTCTGAACAAAGCCCTCGACAAGGCCCGGTTCATGCCCTTCGTAAAAAAGGCCGAACTGGCTGATTTTACGGAGATACCGGGATGATCAGAGAGATAGACCTTAGTGAATTGATCGCAGCCCTGGCCAAAGCGCACGAAAGGGTGAGCGATATCCTTATCATAGCCGGAAGGCCCTTTCAGGTGGCGGCGGATGGCCGACTCCACGTCGTGCGGCTGCCGGACTGGCCTATAGAGAAACTCACACCCCTTCAGACAGAGACCATCGCTTTCAATCTCATGCGAAAAAACCCTCGCCTCTTCCGCGATCTCGTGGAAACGGGCTCGGCCGACCTTTCTTACCGCCTGCCGGACGGCACTCGTTTCAGGGTCAACGTTTATTCCCGCCAGGGAACTTACAACATCGTAATGCGAAAGCTTCCGGCCACGGTACCCTCTATAGCGGAGTTGGGCCTTCCTCAGGCTTTCTACCGCATCGCTCAAGAAAAGAACGGTATCGTGCTGGTCACCGGGGCTACAGGTCAGGGGAAAACCACCTCTCTGGCGGCCATCCTCAACGAAATCAACGAAAGAGAAGCCGTCCACATCATAACCCTCGAAGATCCCGTAGAGTATGTGCACACACCGAAAAAGGCCACTTTCAGTCAGCGGGAACTCGGAACCGATTTCGACAGCTATGCCCACGGACTGAGGGCCGCTCTACGGCAGGCTCCCCAGGTGATCCTGGTGGGGGAGATTCGCGACCGGGAAACCATGGAAATCGCCCTGGCCGCCGCCGAAACCGGCCACCTGGTCTTCTCCACCATGCACACCATAGGGGCCGCTAACACCATCAACCGCATTCTGGGGTTTTTCACCATCGAGGAAGAACATCAGGTCCGGGGGCGTCTGGCCGATACCATCCGCTGGATCGTAGGGCAAAGACTCCTTCCCAAGGTGGGCGGTGGGCGTGTGGCCATCTTTGATATCCTTTACAACAATATTCGAGCCCGGGAGATCATCCTCAAAGGAGAAGAAGAGGGGCGAACTTTCTATGATGTCATGCGTCAGGGGAGTCCTTACCACATGCAGACCTTCGACCAACACATCATTGAACTCTACAAGCAGGGCTTGATCACCGAAGAGACCGCCCTAGCTTATTGTATAAGAAGAGACATCGTGGGGCGAGAAATCGATATTATTAAGGCCTCTCGCGGTGAGAAGACCTCGGATCTCGAGGTGGAAAAACTCCGTTTAGACCTTGAGGAAGGGGATTGGCGGTGGAAAAAATAGAACTGGTCTGTGAAAACTGTGGCCGAAAATATCGTCTCCGCAGGCCTGCGGAAGAGATCAAGGAGGACCTTCTCTTCTGTCCGGAATGCGGCGGCAAACTGGTTTCAAAAAAGAAAGCCCGGGAAGAAATAGGGGGTCTCGAAGACCTCCTTATTACCGGACCGGTGGCCCTGATCTGCTGGGAACTGCCCTTCTCCATCTCTCCCATAGAAAAGGTTCTCAGAGCGGAAGGCTTTACCTTCAGGAATTTTAGCTCTCTGGAGGAGCTCAGAGGATGGCTCCGGATCTTCGTTCCCGAACTCTTGGTTTACGGAACCGAAGAAACCGCCAAAGTCTCCGGTTTCGAAGAGATCCTGATTTCTGATCTTCCCATGGAAGACTATCGGCGCATCTTTCGTATCTGGATAACCTCCCGCTATCGAACCCTGGAACCCCGGGAGATATTCTTCTCCGGGATGCACCTTGTCTGTCAGCCGGAGAATCTGGATCGTTTTGAGGAGATCTATCGCAAGGCTCGCCAGTACTGGGAGGGCCTTTATCACCCCTATTATCAAGCTTTAAAGGAGGTTAAGGCCGCA
>WFPH01000143.1 GCA_015487645.1 Thermosulfurimonas sp.
CTGGTACTGAGAGCGGAAGAGGTGGAGGACTTTTTGTTTTAGTTCTTGGGGGTAGGCATTGTGAGGTGAGCGGCCACAATTTCCGTGGATCAGGGCTTTGAGACCTGATTTACGGAATTTTTGTTTTAAGCGTTTGAAATGTCTTTCGGAGATATTGAGGGCCTGGGCGCCTTCTTTGGAGGTAATTAGTCCCTGGACGGCCATAGAGAGGAGATGGTAGCGATGGGCCACTTTCATGATCCACCCCTCCTTCTTTTGCCGATTTTCCATAGGCTCGACCTCCCGCAGGAGAATTCGAGCCTATGGTTTTACCAGGAGGGGGTGACATTTTGGCTTTGCAATTAAGGGTGACAAAATCGCCTTGCAGTAACAGTCCGGTTCCATATAGTTGACTTTTGAAATCGATGCCTCCATCATTAAAGAGAGCTCTTAAAAAAATCCACTCTCTCCCTCTGGAAAAGGGGTGAGGGGGGAAATTTAAGAGTTTTCTGCCCCTTCCTGCGGGAGGGGGAGGTTATTTAGAGGTCTCATTGAAAACAAATCGGTCGAAACAGGTATGCTCAGAAAAGACGAGGAAGCCCTTAAAATACTCAGGGAAATCAAACAGGGGCTTCGCTCCCCGCAGGAAAAACCCCTGGATCTCAAACGTGTTTCTCTGGCCGGGGAGGATCTCTCGGGAATGGATCTGGTGGGGGTGGATCTTTCCGGCTCGGATCTTTCCGGGGCCAATCTTTCCGGGGCCAAGCTTTTCGAGGCCAAGCTTTCGGGATCGGTCCTGAGAGGGGCGGATCTCTCCGAGGCAGAACTCTTCGGCTCGGATCTTTCCGGGGCTAATCTGGAGGAAGTTCGTGCTCCTGAAGCCGGTTTCGGGAAGGCCAACTTGGAAGGAGCCCGGCTTTTCCGGGCTGACCTCAGAAGGGCTACCTTTACCAAAGCCCGGCTCCGGGGAGCGGATCTGCGACTCGCCAACCTCGAGGGAGCCCGTTTACGGGAGGCCGATCTTTCGGAAGCTGACTTCACGGAGGCCTCCCTTAAAGGGGCCGATCTTTCGCTGGCCAGGGTCAAGGGGGCCAATTTCTACAACACCGATTTACGGGAGTCCCGCCTGCGAGCCATAAAAGACTACGAGAAGGCCAACTGGCTGGGGGCGGACATCCGGGACATCAATTTCGCCGGGGCTTATATGCTGCGGCGTTTCATCATGGATCAGAACTTCCTCAAGGAGTTCAAGGAAAGGAGCCGTCTCCATCGCTTCCTCTATTATCTCTGGTGGATCACCAGTGACTGCGGTCGTAGCATGACCCGGTGGTTCCTCTGGATCTTCGTGGAAATCGTTTTTTTCGGCTTCCTCTATACCCTGGTGGAAGTGGATTACGGTCCTCACCGGACCTGGCTTTCTCCCTTTTACTATAGTCTCGTGACCATTACTACTCTGGGCTATGGAGACGTGGTGCCGGCTTCCCTGGGGGCCCAGATCATCGCCATGATAGAGGTCTTCACCGGTTACCTCATGTTGGGAGGTCTCCTCAGTATCTTTGCCACTAAGATTGCACGGAGGGCGGAATGATGTTTCTTAAGCTTTTCCGGAAAGATCCCAGAAAGGAACTCAAGAAACTCCTGGGTGAATACTCTTTGCCCTCTTTCCCGGCGGTGATCATGGAGATCCTATCCGCCCTCCGGGACGACGAGACCCCTCTCTCCCAGGTGGCCCGTCTCATCGAGGCCGACCTCAATCTAAGCGTGCAGATTCTGAGAACGGTCAATTCCGCAGCCTTCGGATTGCGGACCAAAGTGAACAGTATCCAGCACGCGGTTTCTCTCTTGGGCCGTTCCCGGGTGGAGAGTATCGTGCTTTCGGTAAGCGTTCGGGAGGCTTTACCTTCTTTGAAGCTCGCTTGGTTCGATTACGAAAATTACTGGCTGGTGTGTTACAAAAAGGCCTCTCTGGCCCGTCGCCTGGCCCGTCTTTATTCTCCCACCACCGAGAGCGAAAGTTTTACCGCTACCCTGCTCCAGGACATAGGCATTCCTTTTCTGCTCTACGCCAAACGAGAGTCCTATCGGCCGGTGTGGGAAAGGTATCTGAACGATTACCAGAGCCGACTGGAAGAGCTGGAGAAGGAGACCTTCGGACTGGATCATCAGGAAGCGGGCACTCTTCTGGCCCTACACTGGGAGTT
Source organism: Thermosulfurimonas sp. (assembly GCA_015487645.1). Lineage (GTDB taxonomy): Bacteria > Desulfobacterota > Thermodesulfobacteria > Thermodesulfobacteriales > Thermodesulfobacteriaceae > Thermosulfurimonas_A. Next base: position 2,181 of record WFPH01000143.1, read on the forward strand.
TCCGGAGTATCTGCTTAAGGCCATCGGAGGACACCACGAGGGAATCTCCGGGGAAGATCCCACCTGGCGGATCACGGCTCTCATGCACTATGCCGAGCCTCTCGCGGCCCAGGAACTCATGGTTCAGGAGGCCGAGAGGATCTTCGGCCTGAGTCCGCAGGATTTCGAAAGGCTCATTCGGGAGGCGTTCTCCGCGGCGGAGGAACTTTACCGGGCTCTCAAAAGTTAATCCCGGTCGAAAACCGCCAGGTTGTCCCGGTGGATAACCTCCTCCTTGCCTTTAAATCCGAGTTTTTCTGGGATCTCGCAGCTCCGGATCCCGGCGATACATCGGAGCTCCTCGGAGGAGTAATTGGAAAGCCCCAGAGCCACCACCCGGCCGGACTCGTCCACGCACTCCACACAGGCCCCCCGGGGAAACTCACCTTCCACGGCCTTTATACCCGCGGGAAGCAAGCTTTTCCCGCGTTTCACGATGGCCTCCACCGCCCCTCTATCCAGGTAGAGTTTCCCTTCAGGCTTCAGGTGGTGTGCAATCCAGAATTTGCGAGGGGAAATAGTCTTTCTTTCGGGCAGAAAGAGGGTGCCAAGGCCTTCGCCCGAAAAGATCCTTTCGAGCACGAGAGGGGTTCTTCCGGGGGCGATTATCATGGGCACCCCTAGGGAGGTGACCATTCTGGCTGCCCGAAGTTTGGAGACCATGCCTCCCCGTCCGAAACGTCCGGGTCTCTCCCCGGCCATGGCCTCGATCTCAGGGGTGATCTTCCTTACTACCGACACGGGCCGGGCCGTGGGATCCTCCCGGGGATCCCGCTCGTAAAGAGCATCCACCTCGGAAAGACAGATCAGGAGGTCGGCCTCCACCAATCCCACCACCATGGCCGAGAGCACATCGTTGTCTCCGAACTGGATCTCTTCCACCGCTACGGTGTCGTTCTCGTTCACGATGGGCAGCACCCGCCAGCGCAGAAGGACACGCAGGGTGTTTCGGGCATTGAGATAGCGCTGGCGATCCTCAAGATCCTCACGGGTGAGAAGAACCTGAGCCACGGGTTGGGCATAGCGGGAAAAAGCCTCCTCGTAAGCCTGGATGAGGGCGCTCTGGCCCACGGCTGCAAGAGCCTGTTTCTCCTGAAGGGTGAAACTCCTTTCCGGGATCTCGAGCTTGCGACGGCCACAGGCAATGGCTCCGGAGGAGACCAGCACGATCTCATAACCCTGGCGCATGAAACGAGAGATCTCGGAGGCCAGATTTTCGATCACCTGGCGGGAAAGACCTTCCTCATCCGCCAGCACGGCACTGCCTACCTTGATGACCAGCCGTCGGGCTCGGGAAAGATATTCTTCACGCAGGCTCATGGAGTTTTCAGGCTTCCCCGCGGGTTATCAGGCGCCAGAGGCCTTCCAGGAGTTCCTTTATCCCTTCTCCAGTTACGGCCGAGATAAGATAGACCGGGTGCCCTCGTTTCTCAAGGGTTTCTCGTAAGGGGTTCAGCACGGAGCGGTCGGCCAGGAGATCGATCTTGTTTAAGGCTACGGCTCGGGGTTTTTTCAGGAGTTCCGGCTGATAGTGGGCCATTTCTTTCTCTACCACTTCGAAGTCCCGGAGGGGGTCCTCGGCGCTGGCGTCCAGTACGTGAAGAAGGGCCCGGGTGCGCTCCACGTGCCGTAGAAATTCGAGTCCGAGGCCCACCCCTTTGTGGGCCCCCTCGATGAGACCCGGAAGATCGGCCACCACAAAGGTCCGATGGTCCGAAAGCGAGACCACTCCCAGGTTGGGTTGCAGGGTGGTGAAGGGGTAATCCGCAATCTTGGGCCGGGCCGCGGAGATCCGGGAAAGGAGGGTGGATTTTCCGGCGTTGGGTAGCCCCACCAGCCCCACGTCCGCAATGAGTTTCAGCTCCAGAATCAACCAGCGTTCCTCGCCCGGCTTTCCGGGTTCGGCGTAGCGCGGGGCCTGGTTGGTAGGGGTGGCAAAACGCGCGTTGCCCCGGCCTCCTTTTCCTCCCCGGGCCACTACTAAGCGCTGCCCGGGTTCCACCAGGTCTCCCAGGATCTCACCGGTCTCGGCGTCTTTGACCACCGTGCCCACTGGGACCCGCAGGACGAGATCCTCGCCATCCCGGCCGGCCATCTTCTTGCCCATACCGGGGCGACCATTTTCGGCGCGGAAGTGTACGCGATGATAAAAGTCGTAGAGGGTGTGGAGCTGAGGGTCGGCTACCAGGATGACATCCCCACCGTCC
>WFPH01000144.1 GCA_015487645.1 Thermosulfurimonas sp.
GTCTCAGGTTGGTGACCCGCACCACCGGAAGATGGAAGACCGCTCCGGCCGAGGCCTTCACCACCGTGGGGGTGACCCCGGCCGAGCGATGCTTGGGCAGCACGAGGCCGTCGGCCCCGAAAACCTCCGCGCTCCGGATAAGGGAACCCACGTTCTGGGGATCGGTAAGTTCGTCGAGAAGAACCACCAGCGGAGCCGGGGAAAGGGCGAGCCTTTCTTCGAGCTCCTCCAAGGAGGCGTAATCGAATTCCCGGAGATAGGCCACCACCCCCTGGGTCCGGGCTTCAGCCGGGACCTTTGGAGGATGGAAATCGCGGACTACCTTGACCGGGATCTCAAAAGACTTGGCCAGCTCCAGAACTCGAAAGCGCCGTCCCTTGAGTCCGGTAGCCGCCAGCCAGATCTCTTCCACTTTCTCGGGCTGACTCTTAAGCAGCTCCAGGACTGGATTAAGCCCCCAGACCACCCGGCTCATGGGAGGGCCCTGGCCGGCCGGCACCTCTCGGCCCTTATGATGGCCGCGAGATCCTCAAAAGCCCGTTCTACTTCGTCGTTCACCACCACATAATCGAACCAGGGCGCAAACCGTATCTCCTCCCGGGCTCGAGCGAGCCGGCGGGCGAGGGTCTCCTCATCCTCCGTGCCCCGCGAGCGCAAGCGTCTCTCAAGCTCTTCCAAGCTCGGCGGCAAAATGAAGACGAAGACCGCCTGTGCGCCCAGTTTGCGCCTTACCTGCGAAGCGCCCTGCACATCTATATCGAGCAAGAGATCCTCCTCCCCGGAAAGGGCCCTCTCCACTTCGGCCACCGAAGTCCCGTAGAGATGCCCATGAACCTCGGCCCACTCAAGAAAGGCCCCTTCTTGCACCAAGGACTCAAACTCTGGCCGGGAAACAAAATAATAGTCCCGCCCGTGGACCTCTCCTGGTCTGGGGGGGCGGGTAGTGTGTGAAACTGAAAAGCGGAAAGAGAGGCGCTCTATAAGGAGACGACAAAGAGTCGTCTTGCCCGCCCCCGAAGGGGCGGAGACCACCAAAAGCAAGCCCCTCTCAGACATAGTTTTAACTGGATTTACGGCGTCGCTTGGAAGGCGCTTTCTCCTCCTCGGAAGCCGTCTGAGCTTCCGCACACTCCTCGTGCATCTTCAGAAGATCAGAGGTAAGCCTCTGGGCGATGGTTTCGGCCTGGATAGCCGAAAGAATCACGTGGTTGGAATCCGTAATTATGATGGACCGGGTCCGACGGCCCTGAGTGGCATCGATCAAACGCTTGGATTCCTTGGCCTCTTCCCGAAGCCTTTTCATGGGGGCCGAATTGGGATTTACAATAGCGATCACCCTTTCGGCCACCACCGAGTTCCCAAAACCGATGTTGAGTAACCGGCACTTACAACTCATTTCCTAAGCCTCCCTTTTTTAATTTTGCGCTTTCTTTTTAATCCTCATTTTTCTGAATGTCAAACATTGCCCTCACATTCATGAGTCTTCCGGAACCTTGCGGGCAGAAAGGAGAAAAGCGGACGAAGAACGAAAGTCTTGAGCGGGGGCCAGGCCGCGTAGAGAGCAAACACGATGAAAAGGGTCACTCGGGGTTCCATGGCAACGACGGCAAAGGCCAGGATGAGAATCGGCAGAAGATAGGTAAGCTGACTCTCTCGGAAACGCAGGACCTTGAAGCTGGGATAAGGCAGGGGGGAAATCATGAGAAAGGAAACCAGATAAATCATGAGGACCAGGGCCAGGTGTTTCACCGGAAAGACCGCTCCTATCTGGTTCAGGAAGATGACCGTGGCCGCCACCAGGCCAGCTGCGGCCGGGCTGGGAAGTCCTTTGAAGTAAGCTCGATTCCCGGGCTCCTCCACGTTAAAGCGAGCCAGGCGCAGGGCGGTGCAGGCCACGTAAACGAAGGCCGCCAGCCACCCATATCTTCCATAAGGTTTGAGGGCGAACTCGTAGGCCAGAAGGCCCGGAGCCACTCCGAAAGAGACCATGTCACAAAGGGAATCGTATTCCAGCCCAAAACGAGTGGCCGAGCAAGTGAGCCGGGCCAGGCGTCCGTCCAAGATATCGCAGATCATGGCCACAAATATGGCCCAGGAGGCCACCGTGATCTGGCCAGAAAGGGCTGAAACCAGAGCGAAAAATCCGGCGAAGAGATTCCCGGTGGTAAAAATGTGGGGCAGAAGAGCGATCTTCCTCAAGGGGTCCTCCAGGGAACCAGGGCCAGGGGGGTTTCCCCGGCCCGCACCCTATGACCCTCCCTTACCAGGATCCGGGCACCTTCAGCCGGGAAAAAGACCTCCACCCTCGAACCAAACTTGATGAGACCCACCCGATCTCCCGCAAGGACCTCGTCTCCCGGGCGCACAAAACTTACGGTCCGCCGGGCCAGCAACCCCGCCACCTGGACCATTAGCACTGGGAGCCCGTCATCCCTCTCTAGCCAGTAAAAACGCTTCTCATTACGTTGAAAGGCCCTCTCCCAATGGGCGGGTAATTTTTCGCCCCGGGCTTCGGCCACCTGGAGCACGCGGCCCGAAACCGGCGCTCGATTCACGTGCACATCGAAAACCCGCATGAAGATCCCCACCCGATAGATCGGCCCCGGAAAATCCTCGTACTCGGCTAAATACCTCACCGTGACTACCACTCCGTCGGCCGGGGAGACCAGGACCTCGCGATCCAGAACGGGTTCACGGTGAGGATCCCTGAAAAACCAGGCCACGGTGCCGGCCAGCCCGCCAGCCAGCAGACTTAAGCGAGGCCGTCGCAGTAAAGCCGAAAGGCCCGAAAGACCCGCCAAGGTGGTAATCAAGGGGAGACCTTCACGCGCGATTTTCGGCACCCCGAACCTCCGTATCTTTGCGAGTTAGCTCCAGACGGGCCTGCATCGCCATCATCTGGGCCCGCATGGCCACCTGGATGTCCTGGGGAGAAGGATCGATGGGAGCCAGGGCCGCCCGGATAATCCTTTCGGCCTTCTGCAGAGTAGCTTCGGGATCCCCGGGAATCGGTGAAGTATCCAGCACCACGTCTCCCCCCACAGCGTAGAGTTTCCCGTCAGGCCCCCTACGATAAACATAGTGCGGGCCACTCCTTACCAGGTTCCCACCGGCCACCAGATGGGCCCTCTCATGAGCCCGCACCATCTGATCTATACGTCGCAGGCGGGCAATCTCGAGCAACACGTACCAGTCGCTCTCCAGACTCCCGTAGGAAGAGGCCTTCGACCGAACAGGGGCCTCGGGAGGCGATCCCTTTTCCCGAGGGCTTTCAGCCCCGGGACTCCCGAAGGTCCCCCAAGAGAAACCTCTTAAGCCCTGAACATCCACCCGCACTCAGGCCTCCAGCTTCTCCTTCACCGAAGGGAAAAGCTCTATGTTGGTGTGCGGCAGGAAAAGGGCCGACATGTAGTAGTCCATGTAACCAGGATGGGCCGAGAGTTCGAAGTGGGTCATCATCCGGGCCACTTCGGCCGCTTTCTCCCGTCTGCCCCTGGAAAGAGCCATCAGCCTCGCCCCCAGGAGACTACTGTTCCCTACAAAGAAAAATCTATCCCGTGGAAGATCCGGGAGCAAGCCGATAGTGATGGCCTGCTCCAGATCGAGATAACTTCCAAAGTTGCCTGCCAGGATCACCCGTTCCACGGCCTCCAC
>WFPH01000145.1 GCA_015487645.1 Thermosulfurimonas sp.
AGATCCTCGTCAAAGGCCGCCCGGGTGGCCTCCGGATTTTCGTAATAGCCCTTCATGATCATGGGCCCCCGGAAACAGAGTTCGCCCACCCCCTGGGCGTCGGGCTCCCGCACCTTAACCTCCACCCCCGGAAGGGGAAGGCCCACGCTTTCGTCCCGCGGGGCCTCCGGGGGGTTCACCGTGAGCACGGGGCTCGCCTCCGTGAGGCCGTAGCCCTGAATGAGTTTAAGCCCTAAGCGCCTGAAGGCCTTCGGCAGATGGGGCGGAAGAGGCGCCCCTCCGGAGACGAAGAATCGGAGATGCGAAAGGCCGGCTTTTTCCCGCAGCCCCCGAAAAAGGAGCCGCCCGGCCTCCTCGGCCCGACCGAATCTCTCCGAGGTCCGCACCATCCGCATAAGGGTGTGAAAGAGGGCCCTCTTGGGAAGCGGGGCCTTTTTCACGGCCCGCTCCAGGCCCTCATAAAGCTTCTGGAAAAGGAGCGGGACCCCCAGCATGACCGTGGTCCGCGAGGCCTTGAGGTCCGCAAGGATGTCCCGGGACTTGAGACTTCGGGCGAAGGTGATGTGGGCTCCGGCGTAAAGGGGTAGCAGGAAACCGGCGGTGCACTCAAAGGTATGGTGCATGGGGAGCACCGAGAGAAACCGATCCGTGTGATCAAAGGGAAGACTGCGGTAACAGGCCGCTACATCCGAGACGATGTTCCGATGGGTGAGCATCACCCCCTTGGCCTTGCCGGTGGTGCCGGAGGTGTAGATAATAGCCGCCACCTCATCCAGATCCGGGAAGACCAGGGGCTTTGAACTCTTCCGTCCTTTCTCAAGGAGCGAGGGGATGTCGGTCACCTTCCGGGGAAGATCTCCGGAAACCCTCTCAAAGAGGATGATCCGTTTGAAAAGCCCGAGTTCCTCGTCAAGCTCAAGGACGGTTTCAAGAAATTTCGGGGCCACGAAGATGAAACGGACCCGGGCCTCCTCGAAGATGTGCCGAAACTCGTAGGACTTAAGAAGGGAATCCACCGGAACGCAGACCCCGCCGGCCGAAAGCACGGAAAGGTAGCTCAGAGCCCATTCCGGGGAGTTAGGCCCGAGGATAGCGCAGCGATCCCCTCGGGAAAACCCAAGCGTCCTGAGCCCCGAGGCCAGCCACCGCACCCGCTCCCCGAACTCATCATAGGTGAGGTGCCGGTAGTCTCCCTCCCGGAAAATGGAAAGGGCCGGCCGGGGCCCGAAATCCCTCACCGAGCGGAAAAAGACCTCCGGGATGGAAGCCAGGCCGCGATCCTCCCGGAAGGGCTCAAGGGTACGGTTCATGCTCTAAAACCGGTAGCGGAGGTCAAAGGCCAGGATGTGGGCCTCGCCCTCGTAGGTCCCGGAAAGCCTGGAGCGGTTGGCCTCCGGGGCGGTTCCGGGCTTGGAGTCTTCCATGTGAAGGTAGGTGTAGGCCACATCGAACCCTAAGTTCCCGTGCACATACCCCAGCCCCAGGTTGAAAAGATGGCGGTCGTTGGTGGGAAGCTCCGGGCCGCGGTAGCGGTCGTCAATGGGCGAGGGATCAAACACATAGCTTACCCGGATGACCAGATCCTTCGTGAGGGCATGTTCGGCGGCCACCCGCACGGACCACACATCGTCCCAGTCCTTGGGCTGAATCACGGAACCGGGCTTCCCGGTCCCCGGAACGTAGTCGTATTTGAACTTTAACTGCTCGTAGGTACTCCAGCCGCTCCAGAGGAGATCGAGGCTCAGGGTCCAGCCGGGAAGAAACCGGGTGGTGATCCCCAGGGAGAGGGTATCCGGAAGATCGAGAAAGACTTCCCCGTCCCCGTTGCGGAAGAGGTTTGAGGTAGGTACAGGAACAAGCCCTAATCCCGGCACCGGAACAGTAAGAGTAGTCCCTGCAGTATTATAATACTTGGCATCGCCCTCCAGATCCAGGGTGATCTGGGAGCGATAGGTGAGGCCGAGGGTGGTGTGGGCAAAGAGCTTATAGGTGAGGGCCACCACCCAGCCGGCTTCCCAGTCGTCTCCGGTTAACTTAGTTTTAACGTCAATTTCCTGGTCCGTTTTTACCAGAGACCTCCTTAATTCCGCATCCGCATAAACCACCTGCACCCCGAAACCCAGCGAAAGCCGATCGGTAAGCTTCACCGCCACCGAGGGAGTGAAGAAGTAACAGCGCAAGCGGGTATAGACCGCATCGTAGCGCCCGGCCCAGTCACCGTCCCAGTCGGTGGTAAGCCCGTAGGGCACATTGAAAGAAAAGTTCAGAGTAAAGTGCTCGTTCAGAGGATAAGCCGCATAGAGGAAAGGCAGGGGATGAAGCATATCAGTCATTTCGTAGTCCTCGCCCCGGTCGTTCTCAAACTCCACCGAGGGATAGACCAGGGCCAGTCCAGTCATCACCTCCGGGGCCTTGAGGAAAGCCGTGGCCGAGGGGTTGTACCAGGCGGCCTCCACCAGGTCCGTCCGCGCCGTGACCGCCGCTCCAAGGCCCATCACCCGGGCCGACCCCTCGTTGAAGAGCTGAAAGCCCGCCGCCCAGACACCGGTTATGAGAAGCAGCAGGGAAACCAGGGAAAGAAGAGCGGTACGCATAAAACCCCTCCTTTTCCGAAATCCCGTCTCAGATACCTTAAAACCCCCAAAAAGGCAAGCCCTAAGGAGAACTACCGGAGGGGAACTTGGACGCTAAAAATAAAAATTTGGTGCCGAGGGCGGGACTCGAACCCGCACGGGCCAACGCCCACTAGCCCCTCAAGCCAGCGCGTCTACCAATTCCGCCACCTCGGCGTTTCTTCAATTTTTAAACTGAGACTCTGAGATCGTCAAGATCTGGGGCCGGGAGTGCCCCGGCCCCTGTGGTTTAGCTCAGACAGGCCTTGAGATCCTCTTCAGGAGTGGAGATGGGTTTGAGGTTGTACTTCTCAGCCAGGAAGTTCAGCACATTCGGTGTGAGAAAGGACGGCACGCTCGGCCCAAGGCGGATGTTCTTGATTCCCAAGTAAAGCAGACTCAGCAAAATGGCCACGGCCTTCTGCTCGTACCAGGAGATGATGAGAGAGAGCGGAAGTTCGTTCACGTCCACATTGAAGGCCTTGGCCAGGGCCACGGCGATCTGAATGGCGCTGTAGGCGTCGTTGCACTGGCCGATGTCAAGGAGCCGCGGGATGCCTCCAATATCTCCCAGGTCTTTGTCAAAGAAACGGAACTTGCCGCAGGCCAGGGTCAGAACCACGCAGTCCTTGGGCACCTTCTCCACGAACTCGGTGTAGTAGTTGCGCACGGGTTTGGCCCCATCGCAGCCGCCCACCAGGAAGAAGTGTCGGATAGCTCCGCTCTTTACGGCCTCGATGACCTTGTCCGCCACCGAAAGGACGGCGTTCCGGGCAAAGCCGGTCATGACCTCCTTGCCCGGGGCATCCTCCGCGAAACCGGGCAAATTCTTGGCCATCTCAATCACCGGCGCAAAGTCCTCGTTGGGAATGTGTTTTACCCCCGGAAAGCCTACCGGCCCCAAAGTGAAAACCCGGTCTTTGTAAGAATCCTTGGGAGGCATGAGACAGTTGGTGGTCATCACGATGGGCCCAGGAAACTCGTCAAATTCCTTCTGCTGGTTCTGCCAGGCCGTACCGTAGTGTCCGTAAAGATGCTTGAACTTTTTGAGCTCGGGATAGCCATGGGCCGGGAGCATCTCCCCATGGGTGTAGACATAAATGCCCAGTCCTTCGGTCTGCTTGAGGAGTTCGTAGAGATCTTTAAGATCATGCCCAGAGACCAAAATGGCCTTGCCAGCCTTGTGCCCCAAGGGCACCTTAGTGGGCACGGGATGCCCGAAGGTTTCGGTATTGCCGGCGTCCAGAAGTTCCATGGTCCGCAGGTTGATCCTCCCAGCCTCAAGGGCCACCCCCACCCAGTCCTCAAGCGAGAGATCGTCGCGATAGAGCTTGGTCAGGGCCTCCTTCATGAAACGGTAGACCTCATCGTCCTCCTTGCCGAGCTTGGCCGCGTGATAGGCGTAAGCCGCAATGCCCTTGAGGGCGTAAAGCACAGTGAGCTTGAGGGAGAAGATGTCTGGATCCCTGGCCTTCTCGGGCTTGAGTTCCACCTCTTCACCCTGTTTTACCATCCCCTCGAGACTTGCCGCAGGCTCAAACCTGGCGGCCTCTGAGACCTCCGTGACCCCGGCCTGGCTCCTGAGGTTCTCCCGGATTTCCACCGTCTTACGGATATAGTCCGCGATGCGCTCCGGGTCGAAGTTCACGTTGGTCAGGGTGGAAAACAGGGCCTCGGAAAGGAAACGATCAACTTCCGAATTTTTCACGCCCTTTTCTTCCGCCTTGAGGGCCACCTCGGAAAGCCCTACCAGGGCATGAACCAGAAGATCCTGAAGCTCGTCTACCTCATGCGTCTTTCCGCAAACACCAATCTTTACGCAGGCCTGACCTTTGGCGGTCTGTTCACACTGGTTACAAAACATACTCCACACCTCCTTTAACTTGATTTTTTAAGTCTACAATATAAATAAACCCTTGCCCACCCCCCGACCTTGACCCAAATCAAGAAGTTAACCTATACTGAAAGATAAGTCCGATAAGGAGGAAATCTATGAGGCGATTTCTGGGGCTTCTGATCCTTTTAGGACTTCTCGCGATAGCCGCCCCGGCTGGGGCCGAGGTTATCAGCACCGTGGAAAAAGAGGTCTACGCAGTGTATATAGTCCCGGCTCCCAAGGCCTTTCCCACCGAGTTGGGCTACGTGATCACCAGTTTCGGACCCGGGAACATCAATTTCCTCGAACGGATAGACCTCGTGGTGGACCGGGAGGGCCGGGTTCAGGGGCTCCAGGTAGTCTACACCCCTCCCGATGGCTTCCGGAGACATGTTTTTCTGGCCGGCAAGCGTAGCCTAGTAGTTCAGGAGGCGCGCCCGGGGTCTCTCAAAAAGCGGATACTTTTCCGGGTAATTACCACGGAGGAGCTCAACCGCCTGGATTAAAAGAAATCCTTTAGGGTAAAGAGGCTTTTCAGCGGAAGCCCTCTTTGGGCCAGAGCCTCCCGACCACCCTCCTCCCGATCTACCAGGGCCACCACCGCCAGCACCTTGAGACCAAACTCCTCGGCCCGCGCGCAGGCTTTGAGGGCCGACCCTCCAGTGGTCACCACATCCTCAAGAATGACCGCGCGCATTCCCGGGCGCACATGTCCTTCAATATATTTCTGGGTGCCGTGGCCTTTGGGTTCTTTGCGCACGATGAAACCTTCAAGCACGTAGCCCTCAAGTCCAGCCGCAAAGCAGACCGCAGCCACCAGGGGGTCGGCCCCCAGGGTGAGTCCCCCTACGGCCTCAGGCTCGAAAGACCTGGCCTCCTCCCAGAGAAGGCGACCGATGAGCGGCAGGGCCTCGGAATAGAGCGTAACCTGTTTGCAGTCGAGGTAGTGCTGGCTGACCCGCCCCGAGGCCAGCCGGAAGCCTTCTTCTCGGAAAAGATAGGCCCTTTCCTTGAGGAGTTTAAAGAGTTTCTCCCTCATCCCCCACGATCTCCGTGCCCACCCCTTGATCCGTGAAAAGCTCTAGGAGCAGGGCGTGCGGCACCCGGCCGTCTATGATGTGGGCCTTCTTGACCCCGGCCGAGAGGGCCTTTCGGGCGCTCTTGAGCTTGGGGATCATGCCCCCTCGGGCCACCTCCTTCTCGAGCAGGGTCTCCACCTCTTTCAGGGTGAGGCTTGAGAGCAGGCGTCCTTCCTGGTCGAGGACTCCCTCCACATCGGTAAGGTAGATGACCTTTTCGGCCGAAAGGGCCCCGGCCACTGCTCCGGCCACCAGATCCGCATTAATGTTGTAGGCCTCACTGTCCGGCCCCACTCCCACCGGAGCAATCACCGGGATGAAATCCCTTTCCATGAGGGTGTGAAGGACCCCGGGATTAACCCTTTTGACCTTGCCCACCCGGCCGATGTCGATGATCTCCGGGGGACGATCCTCCCCGGTGTAGCGGTAAACCTGCATCTTCTCGGCCTCTATGAGGTCCCCGTCCCGGCCGGAGAGCCCCACGGCCCGTCCGCCATGGCGATTGATGAGGCTCACGATGCTTTTGTTGACCGTCCCCACCAGGACCATCTCCACCACACTCATGGTCTCGGGATCGGTTACCCGCTGGCCCTCCACAAAGACCGGCTTAAGACCCATCTTCTTCATGACCTCGCTTATCTGGGGCCCGCCTCCGTGCACGATCACCGGGCGGATCCCCACATATTTCATGAGAACGATGTCCTGGGCGAAGGCCTCCTTGAGGGCCGGATCCACCATGGCGTGGCCACCGTATTTCACCACCACCACCTTGCCGTAAAAAAGACGGATATAGGGCAGGGCCTCGATAAGAACCCGGGCGGTATCGGTTTTGAGATCGGACATGTTTGGGTATATATAGCAAAAAAGGGGAACCGTCAAAGTGAAATTCCTGCGCCGGATAGAGAATCAAACCCTGCTGGCCATCGTCCTGGCCATAATCCTGGCTCTGATTTTTCCCTCTCTTTTCCTCCGATTCGAAGTCCTAGGGAAGACCTTTCTCCGGCTTTTAAAGATGGTGGTGGCCCCGCTCATTTTCACCTCGGTCTTCATGAGCCTGGTGCACCTAAAGGACCTTCGCATCCTTGAACGCCTGGGGTTTCGCACCCTGGCCTATTATCTGGGGACCACGGCCCTTTCGGTCTTCACAGGGCTTTTTCTCGTAAACCTTGTCCGACCCTCCGCCGAAATCACCTTGGTCGAGACCCCCAAACTCCGGGCCCTTTCCCTTTCGGATCTTTTCCTAGGTCTTTTCCCGGAGAACGTGGTACAGAGTTTTGCCCGGACGGAGGTCATTCCCATCATCTTTTTCGCCTTCGTGCTGGCGCTGGCGGCCCTGAAAGTCGGCCCGAAAGCCGAACCCCTGAAAAGGTTTTTCGAGGCCCTGAACGAGACCCTGCTGGCCCTCACCCGCGGCCTCATTCGCCTCACTCCGATGGGAGTCTTTTTCCTGGTGGGTGCCCTGGTGGCCCGCGAGGGCCTCGCACCCCTTCTTTCGCTGGCCGAATACGCGGGCACGGTGGTCCTGGGATTGGCCCTTCACGGAGGACTCACCCTACCTCTCCTCCTTTATCTTTTCACCCGGACCAATCCCTGGGGCTACTTCTTGACCGTGCGCGAGGCCCCGTTTCTGGCCCTCTCCACGGCCTCAAGCTCCGCCACTCTGCCGGTGACCCTGGAGGTGGCCGAGGAGAAGGCCCGGATTAAACCGGAGGTGGCCGGTTTTATCCTTCCCCTCGGCTCTACCATCAACATGGACGGCACGGCCCTTTACGAGGCTGTAGCCGCCATGTTTATCGCTTATTCTTACGGTCTCAAGCTCGGGATCTTCCAGCAGATGCTGATCTTCCTCACGGCGGTGCTGGCCTCGGTAGGAGCGGCCGGCATCCCCAGCGCCGGCCTGGTGACCATGACGCTAGTCCTCCAGTCGGTGGGACTCCCCCTTGAAGGGCTGGGGCTGATCTTGGCCGTAGACCGATTTCTGGATATGCTACGCACAAGTGTGAACGTTTGGGGAGACCTGGTGGGGGCCAAGATCATCGACACCTGGTTTTCCAAGGAGGCCTGAGATCACATCTCTTCACGAAAAAGAACGCCTCATCCCGGACACCAGTATCTTCACCAATCCGGACGTATATCGTCAGTTCGGTGAGACCCCAGCCGGAGCCTTCAGGAACTTCCTGGAGCTGGCGGCCGAGGCCGATGGCCTTTCAGTCTACATGCCCTCGTCCATTTACGAAGAACTCAAAAAGATGGTGAAAGACCTCCGCATACCGCCCCGGGCCAGGGCCATTTTCAAGGTGAAGTCCCCCCGTAAGTACGAGCTCCAGATCCCGGCCTTCCTCCTCTATGAGTTCATCGAAGATCTTCGCAAGCGTATAAACAAGGGTTTGCGGGTGGCGGAAGAGGCCGTAAGGCTCTCCTCGGGGAAAAAACCCGACGAGGTCATCAACATTCTGCGCCGCAAGTACCGGGAGGCCTTGCGGGAAGGGATCGTAGACAGCCGGGAGGACCTCGAATTGATCCTTCTGGCCCTGGAGCTGGATGGCATCGTGCTTTCGGCCGACCGCGGAGTGCTCCTCATGGCCGACAAGCTAGGCATACGCTATGTGCCCCCGAACGAGATCCGCGAAACCCTGGAAGGCTTTCGTTATCTAGGTTAGGGCCTGATCGAAGAGCGGAGCTTCTTCCACCAGCTCCTGGTAATCGTCCAGCCAGTAGGCTTCTGGGTTCCGCCGGTAAACCAGAACCTTTCCGGTATCCTGATTGCGAGCCGCTCGGTGGAACTTGAAGATCGCGTGTTCGGAGGTCAAGGCCACGATCTCAAGCTTCCCCATAGCGTGAGACATCACGAAACGGACGCGCTTGGCCACCCCGGAGACCCGGCCTCTGGCGGCCTCGAAAATCCGGTACCCCCTTTCGATGGGCACGGCGTAGGGTTTGTTCCCTACGGTGGGCCGACACTGAAAGACATAGTAAGGCGAAACCCCTATGCCAGCAAGCGTCCGGAAAAGCTCGGCTAGAACCCCCGGATCGTCGTTCACCCCGGCGATAAGCGGACATTGGTTCAGAAGATGCACCCCGGCCCGCATGAGGAGCTCGCAGGCCTTTTCGGCCTCGGGGGTAATCTCCCGGGGATGATCGAAGTGGGTCACAAGGTAAATGCGCTTTCCAGGGCGACTGTAAGTCTTGAGGACCTCCAGAAGCTCCGGATCGTTCAGGATCCTCTCGGGCCAGTAAGAAAGGATACGGCTACCCAGACGAATGAAACGCACATGGGGCACCCGTCGCACGGCCTCGATCAACTCCTTGAGCCTGGCCGTGGATAACATGAGGGCGTCTCCGCCGGAAAAGATCACGTTAGTAACCTCGGGGTGCTTTTCAAGGTATCGAATAAGACCGGCCAGATCCCTGAGACGCTCTTCGCGTTTTTCCGGAGTCTGCAGGAAAAGCCGCTTGCGGAAACAATAACGACAGAGCCCGGCACAACGATCCGAGGCCAGGACCAGGACCGTCGAATCGTACTTATGCTGCACCCCCTCCATCACGGTGTAGCTGACCTCGCTGGAGGGGTCGAGGCGCCCCCAGGATTCAAGTTCTCTCTCATCCGGGACCACCACCCGGCGGAGAGGATCTTCCGGATCGTTAAAGTTAATGAGTCTCAAATAATACGAGGAACAAAAAAAGGGAAATCTCTCGGCCACTCTCTCAAGACGCGCCCGCTCCTCCGCCGAAAGCGGCAACTCCGAAAGATCCTTTACAAACTGCACCTTATGAGGCATATATTTCACCTCCCTTCTCTGACACTGAGGGGTGCCGGATTCGAAAGGATATGCGCGATTTTAAAATCAAAATAACGGCTACACGAGAAGTGTCAAGCCTTCCGAGCTCTCAAAAAGAGGTGATCAAAGAGAATTGTGACCCTAAAAATTCAAAAAGAGGCCGTTATTTGGTGATAAATAATCTCGGCCAGGTCTTCGGCAAGTTTACGAAGAGCCGCTTCCCTTCCAGGATCGAGAAGTCCGGAGGCCGTACCTTCTACGGGATAGTTCTCGTAACGCGAAAGGTTTTCGTTCTGCCAAATGAGACGGCCCTCACGGCTTCGCATCCGGGCTGCCACCCGTACGGAAACCCTTCTCTGGAGAGTTTCGGTGTAAACATCGTAGGAGATCCCCCCAATGGTAAGACGCTTGATCTCGCCAGAGAGTACTAAATCGGCTTTTTCCGGAGAATCTACCAACTTTACAAATCCACTCCGGGCGAAACGCCGGCGCAGGGCCTCGGAAAGCCACACCCCAGCCCGGGTCTCCGAAGTCCGGTTCTGAAAGATCTCCACATAGATCGTACGCCAAGCAGGCGAAAAACCCGGTGGCCTCCCGCGAAGGCTATAACCGCATCCAAAGAGAACCACCCAAAAAACAATCAGCCCTGCTCTAAGCGACCACAAAGTTGATGAGCCTCCCCGGCACAAAAACCACCTTGCGGATGGTCTTGCCTTCGATATGCCGCTTGACCTTGGGGGAAGCCAGGGCCGCCTCCCTGACCGTTTCCTCGTCCGCCCCCGGCGGAAGACGCAAGTTGTCACGCACCTTTCCGTTCACCTGGACCACGATGGTGACTTCCTCCTCCCGGGCGGCTTCTTCGTCGAAACTCGGCCAGGCCGCCTCGGAGATCAGGCCCTCCTCACCCAGGGCCTCCCAAAGTTCCTCGCAAAGGTGCGGAGTCATGGGAGCCAGCAGCAGCACCACCGTCCGGAGGGTCTCCTTGAGAACAGGCTGCAAAGCGGGTTCATTGGGGGAGACCTTTTTCAGGGTGTCCTCGAGGAAGTTAATCAGTTCCATGACCGCGGCGATAGCGGTGTTGAAGTGGAGACGCTCCTCAAGATCCTGGGTTACCTTGCGGATGGTTTGATGAGTCTTCCGGCGGAGGGCCCGAAGCTCCGGTGAGAGATCGCGCCCGTCCCCGGCGTAAGCTTTTACCTCCCAAAGTTCTCCGGCCCGCTCCTTCACCAGCTGGTAGAGCCTCTTTAGAAAACGGTAAGCCCCCTCAATACCATGATCGCTCCACTCGAGATCCCGCTCAGGAGGAGCCGCAAAGAGCATGAAAAGCCTCACGGTATCGGCCCCGTAACGACGGATCATCTCGTCCGGGTCTACCACGTTGCACTTGCTCTTGGACATCTTCTCCGGCCGGCCCACGATGACCTTCTCGCCGCACCCTTCCTTAAGGCAGGTTCCCTCGGGGGAGACCTCTTCCGGATAGAGCCAGCCGTGTTTCGGACAGCGATAGGGTTCCTTGATGACCATCCCCTGAGTGAGCAGTCGCTCGAAAGGTTCGTCGAGATCCAGGTAGCCCAGATCTCGGAGCACCCGTGTGAAGAATCGGGCGTAAAGGAGATGAAGAATGGCGTGTTCGATGCCTCCGATGTACTGATCCACCGGAAGCCAGTAGTGAGCCTTTTCTCGATCAAGGGGATCCTTGGCCTCCGGGCAGGCAAACCGGGCAAAGTACCAGGAGGACTCCACAAAGGTGTCGAAGGTGTCGGTCTCACGGCGAGCCGGCCCTCCACATCGGGGACAGGTGGTCTTCACGAAACTTTCGAGCTTGGGAAGAGGGGAGCGACCGGCTTCGTCGAGCTGGGCGTTTAAGGGAAGCTTTACTGGAAGGTTCTCCGGCTTCTCGGGGACGATTCCGCAGCGGTCGCAGTAAATCACCGGGATGGGACATCCCCAGTAACGCTGTCGGCTGACCCCCCAGTCCCGCAGGCGATAAGTCACCCGCCGGCGACCAAGGCCCTCCTTTTCCAGATGCTCCACCACTGCCCGTTTAGCATCCTCGCTGGGCAGCCCGGTAAAGGGCCCGGAGTTCACCATGATCCCGGGGGCCTCGTAGGCCTCCTCGAGCTGCTCGGGATCGAGATCACGATCTTCGGGCTGGATGACCACCTTGATGGGCAGACCGTATTTCTTGGCAAACTCGAAGTCCCGCTGATCATGGGCCGGCACGGCCATGACCGCTCCGGTACCGTACTCCATAAGGACAAAGTTGGCGGCAAAGATCGGAACCCTTGCACCGGTCAGGGGATGGATGGCATGGGCCTCAAGGAAAAGTCCCTCCTTTTCCGCCAGGCCCTCTTCGATCTCTCTCCTAGCCCGGCGGCAACGCTCCCGGAAATCGGCCAAGGCCTGTGTAAGGCCGGCCCTTTCGGCCAGGCGCTCGGCCATGGGGTGTTCCGGAGAGAGGGAAAGGAAGGTCACCCCGTAGAGGGTGTCCGGCCGGGTGGTAAAGACCGTGATTCTCTCGGGAAAACCTTCCACCGCAAACTCGATCTCTGCCCCCTCGCTTTTTCCTATCCAGTTCCGCTGCATGGTGAGAACCTTCTCCGGCCATTTCCCGCGCAGCTTCTCAAGACCCGCGAGGAGCTCTTCCGCATAGGCCGTAATCCGGAAGAACCAGCCCTCCATCTCCCGCTGGATGACCTCCGTGCCACAGCGCCAGCAGGCCCCGTCCTCCACTTGTTCGTTGGCCAGCACCGTGTGGCAGCTCGGGCACCAGTTCACCAGGGTCTTTTTACGGTAAGCCAGCCCGCGCTCAAGCATCTGGATGAAAAAGAGCTGCTCGTGCCGGTAGTACTCGTGATCACAGGTGGCCAGCTCCCTGATCCAGTCGTAGCTGAAACCCAGGCGCCGGAGCTGACGGCGCATGTAGTCTATGTTGTCGTAGGTCCAGTCCGCGGGATGGACCCCGTGCTTGAGGGCGGCGTTCTCGGCCGGAAGTCCAAAGGCATCCCAGCCCATGGGATGGAGCACATTGAACCCCCGCATCCTTTTGTAGCGGGCGATCACATCCCCGATAGTGTAGTTTCGCACATGCCCCATGTGGATACGGCCCGAAGGATAGGGAAACATCTCGAGCACGTAGTACTTGGGCTTGTCCGGGTCCTCGCTCACCCGGAATATGCCCCTCTCCTCCCAGACCTTCTGCCACTTGGACTCGATTTCCTCCGGCCGATACTCCGCCATCCCGCCCTCCTTAAAGGCTTTTGATATTCTCGATCACGGCCTCCCCGAACTCCGAACACTTGACCTCTTTGGCCCCCTCGATCTGGCGGGCGAGATCGTAGGTCACGATCTTCTGCTGGACCGTGCGGGCGATGCCCTCCCAGACCAGATCCGCGGCCTCCTGCCAGCCGAGGTACTCGAGCATCATCATCCCGGAAAGGATAAGCGAGGAGGGATTGACCTTATCCTGACCCGCGTACTTAGGAGCCGAGCCGTGGGTGGCCTCAAATACGGCGTAACCGTCACCGATGTTGCCCCCGGGAGCCATGCCTAATCCCCCGACCTGAGCGGCCAGGGCATCGGACATGTAATCCCCGTTGAGATTAGGCATAGCAAGGACGCTATAGTCCTCCGGCCGCAGGAGGGCCCACTGGAACATGGCATCCGCGATACGATCCTTGATCACCACCACCCCTTGGGGAACACCCTCGGGATAGCGCTCGGCGACCTCGGCTTCGGGCACGGTCTTTTCCGGAAATTCCTCCCGGGCCACCTCATAGCCCCACTTACAAAAGGCCCCCTCGGTAAACTTCATGATGTTACCCTTGTGCACCAAGGTCACGCTGGGTTTCCCGCGGGCGATCGCGTACTGAATGGCCTTGCGCACTAAGCGTTTGGTCCCAAAGGGGCTTATGGGCTTGATCCCGATCCCGGAATCCGGGCGTATTTCCTTCCCGAACTCCTCCCGGATGAATTCAATGAGCCTTCGGGCCTCCTTTGAGCCCGATTCCCATTCTATCCCGGCATAAACGTCCTCGGTGTTTTCCCGGAAGACCACCATGTCCACCTTTTCGGGGTGTTTCACCGGGCTCGGAGTCCCTGGCACCCAGCGCACCGGCCGCACACAGGCGTAAAGATCGAGCACCTGCCGAATGGTCACGTTGAGGCTACGTATACCTCCCCCGACCGGAGTGGTAAGCGGCCCCTTGATGGCCACTACGTGCTCTTTGATGGCCTTAAGGGTTTCCTCCGGAAGGTAAGAGCCGGTGGCCTCCTTGGCCTTCTCTCCGGCTAGGATTTCCTTCCAGTGGATCCGACGACGGCCTCCATAGGCCTTCTCTACCGCAGCCTCAAGAACCTTTTTCATCACCGGAGTGATGTCCACCCCGATCCCGTCGCCCTCAATGTAGGGAATGATGGGCTCATCCGGAACGGAAAGAGTACCATCGGCTTTGAGTTGAATTTTTTCCGCCATAGAAGCCTCCTTACCTGGAGTTTAGGCTTACCTACCCTAAAAGGGCCACCTTTACAATCCCCTTTACGCCCGCATGGCGCAAGGCTAAATTGGAATGATGAGAAATTTTATTAGACTTTTGCGCTCCTATCTAGAGTATCTGGAGCTTCTGGGGGTGGATGCTGTGCCGGCCTATCCAGAAATAAAGAGTTTTCTGGACCTGGATCCCCTGGTGCCAGAAACCCTGGCCGATCTCGAAAAAGAGGTTCGGCGGTGCCGTCGTTGTGGTCTCCATCGGACTCGCACGCAGGCTGTTACCGGAGAAGGCCCCTGTCCCTCAAAGATCATGCTGGTCGGGGAAGCCCCCGGACGGGAAGAAGACCTTGAAGGGCGTCCCTTTGTGGGGGCCGCGGGCAAGCTGCTCGAAAAGATGCTGGCCGCCATCAGGCTCAAGCGTTCGGAGGTCTATATCACCAACGTGGTCAAGTGTCGTCCTCCGGGAAACCGCACCCCGGAGAGGGAAGAGCTCGAGGCCTGTCGGCCCTATCTGGCCCGTCAGATCCGGCTGGTAAAACCCAAGGCCATTCTGGCCCTAGGAGCGGTAGCCGTAAAAAGCCTGCTTCTCAAAGAGGAACCTCTTTCCAGGCTGCGAGGACGGGTCCACGAGCTCGAGGGCATTCTGGTAGTCCCCACTTATCATCCGGCCTATCTTCTGCGAAACCCCTCGGCCAAAAGGGCGGCCTGGGAAGACCTGAAGCTTTTTCAAAGCTTGATCCAGGAGCTCGCATGAAACGGGCGGTTCTTTTATTGATCCTGGGCCTTCTTCTAGGCCCCTGTAAGGTTTCGGCCTCGGAGTCCCCGGTGCTTTGGCTAAAGCTTGAGGACGCCATTACTCCGGCCTCAGCGGCCTTCCTACTGGCCAGCCTTAAGGAGGCCCAAAAGAAGGACTATCAGGCCGTGATCTGGGAGATCGACACCCCGGGAGGTCTGGTGGAGTCCACCCGTCAGATCGTAAAGGCCATGCTGGCCTCCTCGGTGCCGGTGGTGGTTTACGTGGCGCCATCGGGGGCCAGGGCGGCCTCGGCTGGGACCTTCCTGGTTCTGGCCTCCCACGTGGCTGCCATGGCCCCGGGTACACATCTCGGCGCGGCTCATCCGGTAACCCTAACCGGTCAGAAGGTGGATGAGAAAACCCTCGAGAAGATCGAAAACGACTTGGTGGCCTGGGCGAGGAGTCTAGCCAAACTGCGGGGGCGCAACCAGCAGTTTGCCGAAAAGGCCATCACCGAAAGCGAGACCCTGACCGCCGACGAAGCCCTGAAAGCCCACGTGATCGACCTCACAGCCCGGGATCTCACCGACCTTTTGAAAAAACTCCACGGGCGCCAGATAAAACTTGAGAAGGGCAGGATCACCCTTCGAACCCGCGGGGTTCCGGTTATCCCATTTCGGGAAGACCTCAAGACCAAGATTTTGATGGTTCTGGCCCATCCCCAGGTGGCTTACTTTCTGCTCATGCTGGGGCTGGCCGGTCTTTACTTCGAACTTTCCAATCCCGGAGCGATTTTTCCAGGGGTCCTGGGAACCGTGTGCCTGATCCTGGCTCTGTTTGCCCTTCATATCCTTCCGGTGAACTATGCCGGCCTGCTCCTGATCTTCCTTTCGGCCCTGCTTTACTTCCTTGAGATAAAAATCACAAGTTACGGGCTTCTGGCCCTGGCGGCCACACTCTGCCTCTTTCTGGGCTCTCTCATGCTTTTTGGGGAAAGTCCGGAAAGCTTGAGGCTACCTTATAGTTTTCTCCTTCCAGTAACCTCGATCATCACTCTCTTTTTCCTGGTCGTGACCTATCTCGCGGCTAAGGCCCTGCGCCGCCGGCCGGTCTCGGGCCGTGAGGGGCTTCTCGGCAAGGAAGGCCGGACCCTTACCGAGGTGGGCCCCTCCGGGGGACAGATTTTTCTCGAAGGGGAAATCTGGCAGGCAGTGTCCGAAGAAACCCTGCCCCCGGAGACCCCGGTAAAGGTAGTGGCCCAGAAGGGCCTCAAGGTAAAGGTGATCCCCTCAAGGGAGAAAAACCTTTAGTCTGGGAAGCTCCGGAGGATTCTCCAAGGGCTCAAAACTCACATCTCCCCGGCGGAACCTTAAAAGAGTGGCTTTGATCTTGGAAGAAGTCAAAGCCGGAAGGTCCTTTTTGAGAAAGAGAAGCCATTTAGATTCACCAGGAATGTTAACCATCTTGAGCGTGGGGCCATATCTTTGAGCAGCCCTCCGGGAAACCCAGCCCAGATCGGCCTTACCGTTGAGAACCGCCAGGACTACCAGGGCTTCGGAGCCCAGGAATTTGACCTTGGCCGGCTCAAATCTTCCGAACTTGGTGGAAAAAAAAGAGGCCTGGGCCAGATAGCCTTCGTAGGCGTAAGGCCAAACCGCCACTTTTCGTCCTTGATAGTTGGCCGAAAGTGAACTCTTGCGAAAGACCGCCACCGGGATATGAGGATCTCTCAAAACCAGTTCTGCCCGATAAGGCCCCTTGAGCAAGAAAAAACCAGGCGAGGCTAACGCTAGATGGAAACGTCCGCTCCGGAACCCTGCCTCAAACTTGGCCCAGGGCAAAGGCTCCAGTTGCACCTTCTTCCCCAGGGTTTGGCTCAAGGCCTGGGCCACCGGCCTGAATTTTAAAAAAGTCGCTTTAACATCCGAGGCGGCCACGACTCCGAAGATGAGGCTCTCAGCCCGCGAAGGCCCGACCAATCCCAGGATTACCC
>WFPH01000146.1 GCA_015487645.1 Thermosulfurimonas sp.
CCGATGTGATGAATCTGCATCCTGGCACCCCCTACTCGGAGTGCCAAAGGCTTCTGTGTATTGGTCCATTAAGTGCCCATCGGCAGTTAGCCTTGGCAGAGGTGGATTTTAGGGTATTTTGCACTTTCGTGCTTCTGGTGGATCGGGTTTCCAAAAGTTTCGGTGGGGTTCAGGCTCTCAGGGAGGTTTCTCTTGAACTTCGGAAGGGAGAGGTCCTGGGGCTCATAGGTCCGAACGGGGCCGGTAAGACCACCCTCATCAATGTCCTCTCGGGGATCATTCCGGCTGAGCAGGGCGAAATCTTTTTTGAGGGGCATCCCCTAAACGGCCTTGCGCCCTGGCAGAGAGCCGAATTGGGATTAGCGAGGACTTTTCAGCACATTCAAATCTTCTCCGGTTTGACGGTCTTAGAAAATGTGATGAGCGGGGCTCACCGCTTGCGCCTCGCCGGTTTCTGGTCATCGTTTTTTTATCTGCCCCGTGTGACCCGCGATGAGGCTCGCCTCAGGCACGAAGCTTACCATCTTCTTGAAGAACTGGGGCTGGCAGAGAAGGCCGATCTGGTGGCCGAAAATCTGCCCTATGGGGAACAGAAAAAAGTGGTGCTGGCTCGGGCTCTGGCTTTGAGACCCCGGGCTCTCCTTTTAGATGAACCCGCCGGGGGGCTGAATGAGAAGGAAACCGAAGAACTGGGGGAAATCATTCTGAAGTTGAAGCGCCGGGGGTTAGCCATTTTACTGGTGGAGCATGATCTTAATCTGGTTATGGAAATCTGCGATAAGGTGGTGGTGCTCGATCAGGGCAGGGTCATCGCCCAGGGGCTTCCCCATGAAATCCAGAACCATCCCCGGGTCCTTGAAGCCTATCTTGGTAAATGATATGAAGACCCAAGAGGCCAAGATTCCAGGAGGAGGAGTGGCAGATGAAACGTTTGGTTAAGATCTTTTGCCTTTGGGTGGTACTTTTGGGCTGGGGAATTCAGGGGTGGGCCGCCAAGGATTCCATAAAGATCGGGGCCTTTTTTGCCCTTTCGGGTCCGGCGGCCTTCATCGGCACACCCACCAAGCTGGTGGCCGAGATGGCCGTGGCGGAGATCAACAAAAAAGGAGGTATTCATGGCCGGCCGCTTGAGCTGGTGATCGGAGACACCGAGGGCGACCCTAGCAAGGCCGTGGCTATCGTTAAACGCTTTATCTACAAGGACAAGGTGGTGGCCATCATCGGACCCACCCGTACCGGAACCGGTATGGCCGTGAAGCCCATTGTGGAGGCCGCTCGTGTGCCTACCATCATGACCGTGGGAGGAGACCCGGTCATTATGGACGGCAAGTTCGGCTCTTACCGCTATGTCTTCAAGACTCCCCAGCGCTCAAGTACTGCGGTACGCAAGATCTATCAATACTTGCAGAAAAAAGGGCTCACCCGGATCGCTCTTCTTACGGCTACCGACGGCTTTGGTAAAGATGGCCGCAAGTGGCTCAAGAAGCTGGCCCCGGAGTATGGGCTTACCATCGTGGCTGAGGAGTCCTTTAACCCGCGCGACACGGATATGACAGCGCAACTCGCCAAAATCTGGCGCAAGAGGCCCCAAGCCATCGTTTGCTGGACTATCGGCCCAGCCGGAGCCATCGTGGCCAAGAACGTGAAACAGCTCGGGATTACCGTTCCTCTCTTTCAGTGTCACGGCTTACCCGATCCTAAGTATATCGAGCTTGCAGGCCCGGCGGCCGAGGGCAACCTCATGCCCTCCACCAAGCTCATGGCCTGGGAGCAGCTTCCGGATAGCGATCCCCAGAAACCGGTCATTGCTCATTTTGTGCGCCTTTACAAGGAGATCTACCATTACGACCGGAGGTTTCCCATCAACACCCATTCTGGCTATGCCTGGGATGCCATCATGATCCTAGCCAGGGCTCTGGAAAAGGTGGGCCCGGATCGGGAAAAACTCCGGGAGGCTATTGAGAATACTAAAGGCTACGTGGGGATAAGCGGGATCTATAATATCACCCCTGAGGATCACAACGGACTTGATGAGTCTTCTATGATCATCGTAAAGATCCGGAACGGGCGCTGGATGCTTGAGGATTACTAACGACATAATCACCTCCTTGCTATAATACATAACGAGACCTTTGCATAATTAGATTCCCCTCCCTTTGGGAGGGGCTAGGAGAGGGAGAAAGCACCAGAGGGAAAATTTTTATAAGATTCTCAAGTATTTGTGAACCTGGAAGAGTACGAATAAAGAGATAGATCCTTGAAAATCATCGACCGACTGGCCTTCCTTTTGGCCACCTGCTTTGGCCTGGGTAAGATCCCTTGGGCCCCGGGGACCTGGGGCTCGGGAAGGTGAGGTTATAGAATCCCGGAGTTAGAGATAATCATTGAAAACGAATAACCCCAAGGAGGCCACAAGGGTATGGAGATTTATCCCGGAATTGAGGTTAAAAAGGAAGTAAAAGGAGGAATACCGGTCATTCGAGGAACGAGAATCCCGGTGAATGTAATTCTTGAAGCTTTAGCCAGCGGGATGTCGCCTCAGGAAGTAGCCCAAGAATACGAAATCACCGAAGAAGATGTTAGAGCCGTCCTGGCTTTTGCTTCGGAACGGATAAAAGAAGAGAGGTATTTTCTTGCCGCTTAAGATTGTCGTAGACGAAGATCTTCCAAAGAGCTTGACTTCTTTCCTTAGAAAACAGGGTTTAATGGTTTGGGATGTCCGCGAATGCGGATTAAGAGGAGCTTCAGACTCAGAAGTTCTTGCGTTTGCAGTTTCTAAAAAAGCTCTGGTTATTACTGGAGATCTTGGTTTTATTAAAGATTTTTCTAGAAAACATTATGGAATAATGATAATCAGAATCCCTCGTAAATTGTCTTTACCCGAACAGATAAGGCTTATCTGGTCATGTTTAAGAAGCATTGAGGATATAAAACTATCGAACCAAATAATTATTTGTGAACCTGGAAGAGTACGAATAAAGAGATAGATCCTTGAAAATCATCGACCGACTGGCCTTCCTTCTGGCCACCTGCTTTGGCCTGGGAAAGATCCCCTGGGCCCCGGGGACCTGGGGCTCGGGGGTGGGTATTTTCCTTTACTGGGCTACCGCGGGGTGGCCTCTTTCGTGGAAATTCGGTTTCCTGGTTGCCCTCAGTCTTCTCGGATCTCTATCCTCCCAGCGGGTGGCCTTATCCCTGGGCGTTAAAGATCCCTCCTGCGTGATCATCGACGAGGTGGCTGGGGCCTATCTCGCCCTTCTGGGGCATCCGGCCGATCCCCTACACCTGGCGATGGGGTTCTTGCTCTTCAGGGTTTTCGATATCTGGAAGCCTCCTCCGGTAAGTCTTGCGGAAAGACTTCCCGGGGGATTGGGGATCATGGCCGATGACCTTGCGGCCGGGGGAGTGGTCAATTTAATCCTGCCTGTAGTTTTGGGGCTTTACCGAAGCCTTTTCTCTTAATATCTTGTAGATATGCTCAACGTATTCAAATACTTTGACGACTTCCGGGATACCTTCGGCGAAGAGGCGGCCCTTAAGTTGATCCGGGCGTTGGGAGAGATTTACGAGAACCTGGCCCAGACCGTCACCCGCGAGGAGTTCAACGAACTCAAGGAGATCGTCCGTGAGCAGGGAGAAAACCTGAAAATACTCACCCAGAGGGTGGACCAGCTCACGGAGGACGTGCGCCAGCTCACTAAAAGGGTGGATCAGCTTACCCAGAGGGTGGATCAGCTCACGGAGGACGTGCGCCAGCTTACGGGCGAGATGAAAAAGATGAAAGACGATCTCAAAGACGTGAGAAAGCAGGTGGGGGGCCTCAGCATCACCGTGGGCTATACCCTAGAAAACGAGGCCTACCGCTACCTCCCGAAACTCCTTCGCCGGGATCACGGCCTAGAGGTCCTGGAGCCGCTCATCCGCACCTTCGTTAAGGACCACAGGGGCCGCCCGCTCGAGGTGAACATCTTTGGCAAAGCCCGTCAGAATGACCACGAGCTCGTTATTCTAGGTGAGGCCAAGGCCCAGCTCTCAAAAAGGGACGTGGACCGTTTCCTGCGCCGCAAGGTGAAACCCCTGGAAACGGTCTTCCCCGAAAAGTTTCTCGTCCTTGTCACCCACATGATCTCGGACCCGGAGGTGGAGGAATATGTGCGGGATAAAGGGATAGCCCTCTACTACTCCTACCAGTTCAGGGAGGAGTGAAACTTCGTCCTCAAGTCCGAAGGTGACCTCGTCCACCTCACCAGTGACCATGACTTCGAATGTGAAAACCGGTGATGCTTTTCATTCTGCAAGAGAACATGAAGGACCATAACCTCAACCTTGTGGCCGTAGAGCTGGGGGTAGTAGAAAGGCTGAAGGTACACTTTAGCCGATACAAGCTTAGAATCGACGTTTTGGACCGAAACTAGTCTCCTAATACTCCATTATTGTAGGTAGCATTACAGTCATGTGAGGTATCTGCATTATAAGCATCATCATAAGTAAAAGTGCTTTCTAGATTTCGCCTTCTGCAATTTGCATCTGTATAAACAGCTAAACAATCTCCTTGGTTAAGTACTACTGAGTTGAAAGAGAAACATGAAGAAGTCAACCAACATATAATTCCTAATATGGTGCCTTTTTCATAATATCTTGTGTTCCCTACATTAGTTACAGTTATAGTATCTCCATAATTACAGGTTATAGCTTGTTGTTGCCCCTGTTGGGGATGTATAGTTAGCACCAAGGTTTTGGAAGCTATATTGTCATCTGGTCCGGAAGGATCGTTGTTATCCCTTACCCAGAAGGTGATATAGTAGACTCTAGAGGAGGTAGGAGTGCCGTTTAGGGTAAAATTATCGCACTGAGGCCAGTTCTCTTCGGGTTCGGAGGAACAATTAGGAGAAGGTGCAACCGTTCCGTTACAAAAAAAATCGAGTCCTTTATTATCCACATTATTCGGGTCCTCCACGCACCATCGGTATTTCCCATCAGAGGGAAAAGGCACCCCTCCCTCCGCGTAAACCGTGGCATTGTAAGATGATCCCACGAATCCGTAGGGAAGCTCGTTGTTAAGGATGCGTAATCTCTCCTCGGCATATTCGCAC
>WFPH01000147.1 GCA_015487645.1 Thermosulfurimonas sp.
CAATATCGAAGGATTTAAATGCGCATACCTAAGCGTCGTCTGAAAGTCTTTGTGGCCCAAAAGCATCTGGATTTGCTGTAATGGAACCCCGGCTAAAGCTAGCCAGGAAGCGAAAGTGTGCCTGAGATCGTGTATGCGTATCGTCGTGGGTAGCCCCGCAAGTCTTAAAGCCCGCTTAAATGCCTTCCGGAAACTCGGCCCGGAATGCGGAAAAATGCGGTCTTCTTTACTCTTTCTTTGTTCCGCACGCTTCCGCAAAACCGCCAAAACTTCCTCGTGTAGCGGCACCGAATAGGTCTTGCCGCCCTTGGTCTGGCTTCCCCGTATCACTACGATTCCCTTATCAAGATCCACGTCTCGCCAGCGCAGGGCTAAAACGTCACCGAGTCTTATCCCTGTATAGGTAAGAAACATTAAAAGATCTGTATAATGCGGACTGATGACCGCCCTTAAGCGTTCAAACTCTTCCCTGGTTAAATACCGCCACCGGTCGTCGTTTTCCTTTAAGTCCTTCATGCCCTTTATCGGATTCCGTTCGATCAGACCCCAGGTTTCCGCCACCGAAAGCATATGCTTTATCTGGGCCACTTCCCTGTTTATTGTCGAAGGCGAAGCCCCCTCTTCGAGACGCTTTATCCGATATATTTCCACGTCCTGTCTGGTTACTTCCGCCAGCTTCCGTCTCGCAAAAAAACGGCTAATATGCAAGCGCCATCGCATTTCCTTGTGAACCACGCTTTTGTTTATCGTGGTGCAATAAGCCAGATAATCGCTAATGAACTTCTCGAAGGTGACATTGTGGTGACATGAACCCTGCGGTTTGCTTGCCTTTAAAAGTTTTTCAAGCTTTGCCGCCTCATCATGCCGCTTTACCCTTCGCCTGATTCGCTTTCCGTTGACCTGAACGTCAACCCACCAAGCCCTTATCCCCCTGGTCAAATCCGCGCCACAACCGCACCGCCTGCGCTTTGCCGCGACCCGCTTTCGGCATTTCGGACATTCCTTGAATATCGCCATATTTCACGCATAACTCGAAACCTCGCATCAAGTCAAATCCCTTGCGCACCAATTATTTCCGGTTATTCGTGTCACTAAAATGTCACCTATCTCCGGAAGAGGTTTGCCAGGTGATCGGTAAATGCAGGAAAAATCGCCAAAAAATTTGGTTCCGGGGCCTGGATTCGAACCAGGATTCTGGGAGCCAAAGTCCCATGTCCTGCCAGTTAGACGACCCCGGAACGACATTAATAATTTAGCGCTTTCCTCTCGGCTGTAAAGTGGATGACAATTTGTGGTTGACAGGACCCCTGATATGTGTAATTAGAGGTCTAACCGTCACTACTAATATGTCAAAGGAGAGGGTCATGATCGAAGTGAGGCTTCACGGTCGAGGCGGACAGGGGGCGGTTACCTCGGCGGAATTAATCGCGGTGGCCGCCATCAACCAGGGTAAATACGCCCAGGCTTTTCCGAGCTTTGGCCCCGAAAGAAGAGGGGCTCCGGTGCAGGCTTTTGTAAGGGTAAGCGAGGAGCCCATACGAACCCGGGAAAAGATTTACTTCCCGGATGTAGTTCTGGTGTTGGATCCCTCTCTTCCCTCCATCGTTAATGTTACGGCTGGCCTTAAGGAAGACGGCCTGGTAATCCTCAATTCCAATAAAGACGAAAAGGAACTTCGGAAGATGCTGGGAGGCTGGCAGGGAAAGCTGGCGGTGGTCGATGCCACTAAGATTGCCCTTGAGGAGTTGGGGCTCCCCATTACCAACACCACCATGCTGGGGGCCTTTCTTAAGGCCACCGGGCTTCTGGATCAGAAGTATCTGGAGGAGGCTTTGGAGGAGAGGTTCGGGCGTCTGGCCGAGAAGAATAAAAAGGCCATGGCCCGGGCCATCAAGGAGATCAAGATCTATCAGTAAAAGGAGAAGAGCCATGCCAAAAGGAAAAGATACGGCACTCATGAGCTGGAAGGAGGTCCCCTTCGGGTGTTACATCCTTGAATCCGGTAATTCCGTGAAGTTCAAGACTGGCGACTGGCGGTCGTTTAGGCCGGTGCTCGACAAGGAAAAGTGCATCAAGTGCGGTCAGTGCTACATCATGTGTCCGGATATGTCTTACAACCAGGACGAGGAGGGATACTACATCGTGGATCTTACTTATTGTAAGGGGTGTGGGATCTGCGCCAGTGTGTGTCCCAAGGGGGCCATTACTATGGTGGTAGAGGAGGTTTAGTCATGGGCAAGCGTATAGCCAAGGAAGTTTCCATCGCGGTGGCCGAGGCCGTGAAACAGTGCAAGGTAGATGTGATCGCGGCCTATCCTATCACGCCTCAAACCCACATTGTAGAGCATTTGAGCGAGCTGGTAGCCAACGGGGAGCTTGATGCCGAGTACATTACGGTGGAATCTGAGCATTCAGCCATCAGCGCTTGTCTGGGATCGGTGGCTACCGGAGCTCGAACTTTTACCTCCACCAGTTCCCAGGGGCTGGCTCTCATGCACGAGATTCTCTTCATTGCGCCGGCTCTAAGGCTTCCGGTGGTCATGGTGGTGGCCAACCGGGCGCTCTCGGCCCCCATCAGTATCTGGAACGATCATGGTGACATTATGGCTCAGCGGGACGTGGGCTGGATTCAGACCTTCGCCGAAAATGGGCAAGAGGCGGTGGATCTGGTTTATCATGCCTTTAGGGTGGCCGAAGATCGACGGGTAATGTTTCCGGTCATCGTGAACCTCGATGGTTTCAATCTGAGCCACATGATCGAGCCTATCGAGCTTCCGGATCAGGAACAGGTGGATCAGTATCTTCCGCCTTTTAAGCCCAAATACAAACTTGATCCGCGCAAGCCCATAAGCATGGGGCCGGTAGGTATTCCTGAGATCTATACCGAGGCCAAGAAGGCCCAGGACGAGGCCTTCAAGAACGCCTATAAAGTGATCGTCAAGGCCTGGGATGAATTCGAGAAGATCTTCGGGCGGCGGTATCGTCCCATTGAGACCTACCGTATGGATGACGCGGAGGTGGCGCTCCTTATCATGGGGTCTCTGGCCGAGACCGCTATGACTGCGGTGGACAAGATGCGGGAGGCTGGAAAGAAAGTAGGGTTAGTGCGGATTCGACTCTGGCGGCCCTTCCCTCTGCGGGATTTCGTGCGGGCGGTTAAAGGAGTGAAGATGTTGGCGGTGATCGACCGGGCGCTTTCGCCCGGGGCCACCGGAGGTCCGGTCGCAGTGGAGGTTCGCTCGGCCCTTTATCAAGTGCCAGGGCGTCCCCGGATCGCGAACTTCATTGCCGGTCTCGGTGGTCGGGATGTCACGGTGGAGGACTTTGAGGAGATGGCCGACAAGGCCTACTTCTACATGAAGAAGAAACCCAAGGAACCCTACGAGATGATCGGGGTAAAGGAGTAGAGCCATGCTGAAAGAACTTGCCAAATTCAAGGGTTTCAGTGCCAAGAATCTACCGAAGGAAGAACCTTTTGCCCCTGGGCATAGGGCCTGTCAGGGGTGTGGCGAGGTTCTGGCCCTGCGGCTGGCCTTGAAGGCCCTGGGTATGAACGTGATTGCGGTTAGTGCTACGGGTTGTATGGAGATTATTTCGAGTCCTTTTCCTTACACTTCCTGGCGGGTGCCCTGGATCCATATCGCCTTCGAGAACGCGGCTGCGGTGGCTTCCGGAGTGGAGGCCGCGCTCAAAGTTCTGAAGCGCAAAGGGCGTTTTCCCAAGAACCGCCGGGTAGATGTGGTGGTCTTCGCCGGTGACGGAGGAACCGGAGACATCGGGCTCCAGGCTCTCTCCGGGGCTCTAGAGCGGGGCCATGATTTCGTTTACATCTGTCTGGATAATGAGGCTTACATGAATACCGGGGTTCAGCGTTCGGGATGTACTCCCTACGGGGCCATGACTACCACGAGCCCTCCGGGGAAGAAGTCCTTTGGGCAGATGACCTGGAAGAAGAACGTGCCGGCCATCGCAGCGGCTCACGGTATTCCCTATGTGGCTACGGCCACGCCGGCCTTCTTCTTGGACCTTATGAACAAGGTCAAGAAGGCCGCCCTGGTGAATGGTCCGGCTTACGTGCATGTTTATGCCCCCTGCCCCACCGGCTGGGGGAGTAAGGGTGAGGATTCCATCCGTCTGGCCAAGCTGGCGGTCGAGACCAGGATTTTCCCTCTTTATGAGGTCATTGAGGGCAAGTATTACATCACCCGGAAAATCACCAAGCCCAAACCGGTGGAGGAGTATCTCAAGCTCCAGCGGCGGTTCCGTCATCTTACCGAAGAGCATATCCGGGAAATTCAACAGCGGGTGGATGCGGAATACGAGCGCCTGCTCAGGCTGGCCGAATGCCTCTAACTCTTGACAGGGGCTAAAGAGGCGTTTTAATTTTTATTGCGTCCGGAGCGGGAATAGCTCAGGTGGTAGAGCGCCACCTTGCCAAGGTGGAGGTCGCGGGTTCGAGTCCCGTTTCCCGCTCCAGTTTTTATTTGCTCATTTCCCAACTCTCGCCGTTTCGAAATACAATCCCTGGAGCTAAAATCCGGGTAAGGGGTTTCCCAGAAAACTTTTTCAGGACAGCCCGGGATATGAGGAGGCTAAAATGGAAATTACTTTTTTCGGCCATGCCACCTTTAAGGTAATTAGTCCGGGAGGGGTAAAGATTCTTATAGATCCCTGGCTTTCGAATCCCAAGGCCCCGGAAGAGGTGGATCGCGGACCTTACGACCTGATTCTCATCACCCATGCCCATGGAGATCATCTGGGAGATGTTTTGGACCTGGCCCGGACCGCGGTTACGGAGGTGATAGCCATTCACGAGATTCAGCAGTACCTCATGTCTCGGGGGCTTCCCAAGGTCACGGGCATGAATGTGGGAGGGACCTATGCGACCCGGGGCCTCAAGATTGCCATGGTGCAGGCGGTACATAGTTCTTCGTTTCCGGATGGGACCTATGGAGGCGAGGCCTGCGGTTTTGTGGTGGAAATGGAAGACGGCCGTAAACTGTACCATGCCGGAGACACGGGCCTTTTTTACGATCTGGCCCTCATCGGGGAGCTTTACCAGCCCGAGGTGGTCTGTCTACCCATCGGAAGTCATTATGTAATGGGCCCCAGGGAGGCCGCTAAGGCCTGTGAGCTCCTAAGACCCAAGGTGGTCATTCCCATGCACTACGGGACTTTTCCGCTTCTTACCGGTACCCCCGAGGCTTTTAGAGAGGAGCTTTCCGCCCGGGGACTTTCGGTGGTGGTCAGAGACCTTAAGCCCGGGGAAAGTTTCCGTTACGGGGAATAGACTTTGGTTCCTACCGTAGCTTTTATCGGAGAACACAATGGGGGGAAAACCACCCTTATAGAGGGGGTGGTTCGCGTCCTGAAGGGGGAGGGTTTAAGGGTAGGGGTCATAAAATCCACCAAAGAGCCCTGCGGAAATACGGATATAGAAGGGACCGATAC
>WFPH01000148.1 GCA_015487645.1 Thermosulfurimonas sp.
CCCAAAATTCCGGAGGAGACGAAGGAAAGACTTCGGAAGCAATATGAGGAGCTTAATCCGGCGGAGTTGAGACGGAAGATTTTACACCTTCAGCAGAAACTTTTTAGTCTGGCCACTCCGGTTAAGGGGGTGGAATATGAATAGATTTTCTCGTGAGACAATGAATCCTATTTCGAATAGATTTTCTCGTGAGGCATTAGGTAGGAAATAGATATTTGGCCGCTACCAAAAGGGTGGCCAGGAAAAGTCCCCATTTGATGGGACGCTCCGGAACGCGTCTCTGGACCCTAGCCCCGAAATAAGCTCCGAAAAGGCCTCCGAGACCGAAGAGGGCCCCTAAGAGCCAGTCCGGACGCGTGTGCGGCCCGGATCCGGGCCCCAAGGTGTAGAAAAACACCCCGCAGAGGGAGGCCCCGAAGGTGGAGGCCAAGGTGGCCCCGGCCACAGCGTGCACCGGGAGATGAAGAATGGAGACCAGATAAGGGGCCAGGATGGCCCCACCTCCTATTCCGTAGGCCCCGCCGATAACCCCCACCAGGAAAGAGATCCCGATGACCGGGACCATAGGCACCCGGTAAGTCTCCTCTCCGAAGCGGAAAAGGAGGTTCCCTCCCCTTCGGGGAAGAAAAACGATTCGGGCCTCGCGGGGGGCCGGGGAGGCGGCCCCTTGGCTCCTAAGGTCCTTTAGAATGCGCAGGGAAAGATAAAGAAGCACCAGCCCCACCAAAGCCCGAAAACGCTCCGGAGAGGAAAAATAGTGAATCCGCAAAAGATATCCCGTAAAAAGCCCGGGGACGAGGCCTGAGAGCATAAGAAGGGTTAGGGGATAATTAAAACGCTTTTCTCGGTAAAATCTTAAGAGGGCCGGCGGGATGGTGAAGAGGTTGTAAAGAAGATTGGTGGCCGAGACCCCGGCCACGGTATAGTGTAGGATGGAAAACTGAAACGGAAGAAGTAGGAAGGCCCCGGTGACCCCTCCCATGACCCCCAAAAAGGCCAAAACAAAGGTCACCAGAGGCGGCAAAAAAATCCAGGTTTCGACCCCCGAGATGGGAAAGGTGATCTTCAAAAAGTCCATAACTTCTTATATGGTATTAGGGCGCAGGCCGTAAAGAGGAGGCCCTTATGCTGGATTATTTTTTTTCGGAGGAGGAAAGGCTCCTGATAGATCTGGTCAACCGGATCGGGCGGGACTATATCGCTCCCCACGTCCGGGAGTGGGACGAAAATGAAGCCTATGACCTCCGCCCCATCAAGGCTCTGGCGCAGGCCGATCTTTTCGGCTTGGTCATTCCGGAAGAGTACGGGGGCCTAGGCTGGGGGACCATGGCCCTTTGCCTGGCCGTGGAACACCTCTCCAAATACTGCCCTGGGGTGGCCACGACCTACGCGGCCAGTTTCTTGGGGGCCTATCCCATCTTGCTTTTCGGTTCCAAGGCGCAGAAGGAAAAGTATCTTCCGGAAGTGGCCGCCGGACGCAAGCTATGTGCTTTTGCCCTTACCGAACCCCAGGCTGGAAGCGATGCCGCGGCTATCCGCACCCGGGCGGAGCACGACGGGGAGCACTATGTGCTAAACGGGATTAAGCAATGGATCACCAACGGGGGGATAGCGGACATCTATATCGTGATTGCCCTCACCGACCCCAAGAAAGGCGCCCGCGGGGCGAGTGCTTTCATCGTGGAGAAAGGGGATCCGGGGTTTGTGGTGGGCCGGAAGGAAAAGAAAATGGGGCTGCGCGCTTCGGTGACCACCGAACTTTTCTTCACCCACTGCCGGATCCCAAAGGATCGTCTTCTAGGTCGGGAGGGGCTCGGTTTCATCGTGGCCATGAAGACCTTGGACTACGCCCGGGTGGGGGTTGGGGCCCAGGCGGTAGGGCTGGCCCAGGGGGCTATGGAGCTGGCTCTGAAGCACGCTCGCACTCGGATCCAGTTCGGACAACCCATCTATAATTTTCAGGCCGTAAGCCACACGTTTGCGGAGATGGCCATGCGGATCGAGGCCGCCCGGGCTCTGGTTTATCAAACCGCCCGGCACCTGGACTCCGGTGCCAAGGAGATCTCCGGGCCCTCGGCCATGGCCAAGGCCTTTGCCACGGACGTGGCCATGTGGGTGGCCGAACGGGCGGTCCAGATGATGGGAGGTTACGGTTATATGCGAGACTACGGAGCGGAAAAGTTCATGCGGGACGCCAAATGTCTCCAGATCTATGAGGGGACCAACGAGATCCAGCGGAATGTCATCGCCCGCGAACTCCTTAAACACTATCGAGATTAGGAGGCCTTATGCACTTCATAGTCTGCCTCAAACCCGTGCCCAAGCCCGGAGCGGTAAAGGTGGATCCCGAAACTCACACCCTGAGGCGCGAGAGTGCGGAGCTGATCCTGAATCCGCCAGATCTTTATGCCCTGGAGATGGCGGTAGCACTTAAGGAAAAACACGGAGGCAAGGTCACGGCCCTCATGATGGGGCCGCCGAACGCCGCAGATCTCCTGCGGGAGGCCTACGCCCTGGGAGCGGACGAGATGGTCCTCCTTTCGGATCGGGCCTTTGCCGGCTCGGACACCCTGGCCACCAGCTATGTCCTTTCGCAGGCCATCCGCAAGCTCGAGCCCTACGATCTCGTCCTCATGGGCAAGGCCTCCATCGACGGAGAGACGGCCCAGGTGGGGCCGGAGACCGCCGCCTGGCTGAAACAACCGAGCCTCACCCAGGTGAAGGCTCTATGGCCCGAAGATGGGCTATGGGTGGCGGTGAGATTTTTTGAGGGCTTCGAGGAGGAAGTGGAGTTTCGGGGGCCGGCGGTGATTACCGTGGAGCCCGAGGTCAATGAACCGCGTCCCCCATCGCTCAAGAGGATGCTCGCGGTGAGAGCGCTTGAACCGCGGGTTCTTTCGGCTGAGGATTTGGATTGCAACCTGGAAAAGACCGGGCTTGCGGGCTCTCCCACGCAGGTGCTGGGGGTCTTCACCCCTTCCTACGATCGGGAGAGGGAGGTCCTGACCGGGGAGGCCGAGGAGGTGGTCGAGAAGCTGGTCTCTCTCCTCAGGACACGGGGTTTAATCTAGGAGGCTGCTATGGGTGGTTTCTGGATCTACGGGCAGTGGCAGGAAGGGCGCTTTCATCCGGTGGTTTACGAACTTCTTTCGGTGGCCCGGAGACTTAAACCGGCCCTGAAAGAAAAGATCGTGGTGGTGGTGCTCGGCCCGGAAGACCGGCGGGAGGAAGCCCGAGAGCTTTTGCGTTACGGGGCCGAGGAGGTCCTTTTCTTCGTGCATCCGGATCTGGGCTATTTCAGGGACGATCTCTACTCCGAGGTCCTCTCCGAGGCCGTGGCCGAGAGAAAACCCGCCGTCTTCCTTTTCGGGGCTACCGCCGAGGGCCAGGCTCTGGCCCCGAGAGTGGCCGGGGCCCTCGGCCTCGGTCTTACGGCCCACTGTACGGCTTTTGAGGTGGACGAGGAGGGTCGGCTGCTTCAGATCCGGCCTTCTTTCGGGGAAAACATCATGGCCCGCATTGTCTCTAAAACCCGTCCCCAGATGGCCACCGTGAAGCCCGGGGTCTTTTCCAAGGCGGAACCCGTGGATGAACCTGAAGGGGTCCTTGAGGAGGTCAAACTTGCGGCGGTGCCGGGGAGCGCTCTCCGTCGGCGGGTGGTGCGCACTCTTCCCCGGAAAGAAAGTCCCCTTTCCCGGGCCAGGGTGGTGGTGGCCGGAGGGCGGGGACTTCTCAGGCGGGAGAACTTCGATCAACTTTTTGAATTGGCCGAACTTCTTGGCGGAGCGGTAGGGGCTACGCGGCCGGTTTGCCACCTGGGCTGGATCTCCGAAGATCACATGATCGGGGTCTCAGGGGAGACCGTGTCTCCCAAACTCTATATCGGTTTCGGAATCTCCGGCGCCCTTCAGCACACGGTGGGAATCGAGGGAGCGGAGGTGGTAGTCGCGGTGAACTCCGACCCGGAAGCCCC
Organism: Thermosulfurimonas sp.; assembly: GCA_015487645.1. Lineage (GTDB taxonomy): Bacteria > Desulfobacterota > Thermodesulfobacteria > Thermodesulfobacteriales > Thermodesulfobacteriaceae > Thermosulfurimonas_A. The sequence continues at coordinate 3,974 of WFPH01000148.1, forward strand.
TCTCATGAAGCGGGCGGACATCGCCGTGGTGGGCGACGCCACCCGGATCCTTCCCCTTCTCATCCGGAGAATACGGGAATTGAAGGGTTAGCCGTGTTTGTTTTTTCAAACAAACTCCAAGGGGAGGAGGGTTCTCATGGAGCTTGAGGGCAAGGTGGCTCTGGTCACCGGAGCTTCTCGAGGGATAGGTCGGGCGATAGCGGTGGAGCTGGCCCGGGCCGGGGCCGAGGTGGCGGTAAACTTTGCGGCTTCCGAGGATGCGGCCCGGGAAGTGGCCTCGGAGATCGAGGCCCTGGGGCGGAAGGCGTATCTGGTGAAGTTTGATGTCGCCGAGCCCGAGGGGGTGGCCCAGGGAGTGAAAGAGGTGGAAGAAACCTTCGGCCGGATCGACATCCTGGTCAACAATGCCGGGATCACCCGGGACGGGCTTCTCGTGCGGATGAAAGAGGAGGACTGGGAGCGCGTTCTTTCCGTGAACCTTAAGGGGGCCTTTCTAGTCACCAAGGCCGTGATTCCCGGCATGATGAAAAGACGTTGGGGACGGATCATTAATGTTTCTTCCGTGGTAGCCTTTTCGGGAAATCCCGGGCAGAGCAACTATGCGGCCTCCAAGGCCGGTCTGGTGGGCTTTTCCCGCTCGTTGGCCCTGGAGGTGGCCCGGAGGGGGATCACGGTAAATGTAGTGGCTCCGGGTTTCATTGAGACCGACATGACCGCCGCCCTTCCGGAGAAGGCCCGGGAGGCTCTTCTCTCTCAGGTTCCCATGGGCCGGGCCGGGACCCCCGAAGAAGTGGCCCACGCGGTGGTCTTCCTGGCCTCGGATAAGGCCTCGTATATCACCGGCACGGTCCTTCATGTGAACGGAGGGCTGTGGTAAAACGCCTTGAAATTTCGGGAAAATACGCTAAAAGCAAGCCAAGTTTGTGGCTGAAAAAGGAGGTGTCCCATGTCTGTAGAGGAAAAGGTCATCAAGATCATCGCCGAGAAGCTTAATGTTTCCGAAGACCAGGTTAAGCCCGAGGCCTCCTTCGTGGACGATCTGGGGGCGGATTCGCTGGATCTGGTCGAGCTGGTGATGGCCATGGAGGAGGAGTTTGGGATGGAGATCTCGGATGAGGAGGCCGAGAAACTGCGTACGGTGGGGGATGTGTTAAACTACGTCAAAGAGCGGGTCAAGGAATAAGAGACGGGAGATTTTTCCATGAAAAGACGGGTGGTGGTCACGGGTCTGGGGGCCATTTCTCCGCTGGGGATCGGCGTGGAGGAAACCTGGAGGAAGGCCGTTTCCGGAGACTCCGGCATTGGCCCCATTACGAAGTTCGACGCCTCTAACCTTCCAGTGCGTATTGCCGGCGAGGTGAAAGGGTTCTCCCCGGAAGAGTTTATGGACCGCAAGCTCGCCTCACGGGTGGATGTCTTTATCCAGTACGCCATCGCCGCCACCCGTATGGCCCTCGCCGATGCAGGGCTTCCGGAGGCCGATCTTGGTCCGCGGGCGGGAGTGATCATCGGGGTAGGCATGGGTGGGATGGGAGTGGTGGAGCAGTACACCCTGGTGCTGCGAGAAAGAGGCTGGCGCCGGGTAACGCCTTTTTTCATCCCCATGGTCATTCCCAACATGGCCGCGGGGCAGGTGGCCATCCTCTTCGGGGCTACCGGGCCGAATACCGCGGTGTGCACGGCCTGTGCGGCGGGAAATCACGCCATCGGTGAGGCCTTCCGGCTCATCCGGGAGGGGCTTGCGGACCTCATGATCTGCGGGGGAACGGAAAGCCTTATCACTCCGCTTTCGGTGAGCGGTTTTGCGGTCATGAAGGCCCTTTCCACCCGAAACGACGAGCCCGAGAAGGCCAGCCGACCGTTCGACGCCAAGCGAGACGGGTTTGTGATGGCCGAGGGCTGTGGGATCCTGGTGCTGGAGTCCTTAGAACACGCCAGGGCCCGCGGGGCCCGGATCTATGCCGAACTTGCGGGCTACGGTCTTACGGCCGACGCCCATCACATGACCGCACCCCATCCCGAGGGCGAGGGCGCGGCCCGCTGCATGGAGATGGCCCTGGAGGATGCCGGCATTCCCCCGGAGGAGGTGGACTACATCAACGCCCACGGAACAAGTACTCCGCTTAACGATGCCGCAGAGACCAGGGCCATAAAACGCGTTTTCGGAAATCATGCCTATAAGCTGGCCGTCTCCTCTACTAAATCCATGACCGGGCACCTTCTGGGGGGAGCCGGGGGACTCGAGGCCGTCCTTACGGTGAAGACCGTGTATGAGGACCTCATTCCTCCCACCATCAACTATGAGGAGCCGGATCCGGAGTGTGATCTGGATTATGTGCCCAACGAGGCCCGAAGGGCCCGGGTGCGGGTGGCTATATCCAACGCCTTCGGCTTCGGGGGGACCAACGCGGTCTTAGTCTTCAAAAAATACGAGGAGTAAGTCTTTAGATGCGCATCGTGCTGGCCTCGGATCACGCCGGCTTCAACCTCAAGGAAAGGATCAAGGCCTATCTCAAGGGAGAAGGGCATGAGGTCCTGGATGTGGGCTGCAATAGCTGCGAATCCGTGGACTATCCGGTCTTCGGGGCCAAGGGGCTTGAGAAACTCCTTTCCGGAGAGGCTGAGCGGGGGATCTTCATCTGCGGGACGGGTCTCGGCATGACCATCATGGCCAACCGGTTCCCCGGGATCCGGGCCGCCCTCTGTCACGACTGTTACACGGCCCGCATGTGTCGGCTTCACAACGACGCCAATGTGCTCACCATGGGAGGGCGGGTGATCGGAGAGGCCCTGGCCTTGGAGATCGTAAGGATCTTTTTGGAGACGCCTTTTGAGGGCGGTAGACATGCCCGAAGGCTTGAACTCATTGAGGAATATGCGCGGAGTTTCAAAAATGTTTGAACGGGTGAAAGAGGTAGATTCCGAAATCTGGGAACTGATAAAGGCCGAGGCTGAAAGACTCTCCGGGCAGCTTGAGATGATCGCCTCGGAGAACGTGGCCTCGCTTGCGGTTATGCAAGCCGAAGGCTCACCTCTCATGAATAAGTACGCCGAGGGGTACCCCGGAGCCCGCTACTACGGGGGTTGCGAGAACGTGGATCGGGTAGAGGACCTGGCCCGGGAGCGGCTCAAAATGCTTTTCGGGGCGGAGTACGCCAACGTCCAGCCCCATTCCGGCACCCAGGCCAACATGGCGGTCTATTTTGCGGTGCTTGAGCCCGGGGACACCATCCTTTCCATGAACCTGGCCCACGGGGGTCATCTTTCGCACGGCGCTCCGGTGAACTTCTCCGGTCAGCTGTACCGAATTGTGCACTATGGGGTCTCGCGGGAGACCGAGACCATCGATTACGAAGAAGTGCGAAGGCTTGCCCTTGAACATCGGCCAAAGATGATCGTAGCCGGAGCCAGTGCCTATTCCCGGGTGATTGATTTCGAGGCCTTTGCCCGTATTGCCGAGGAGGTAGAGGCCTATCTCATGGTGGACATGGCCCATATTGCGGGGCTGGTGGCGGCGGGCATCCATCCCTCGCCCGTGCCTTTCTCCGATTTCGTGACCTCCACCACGCACAAGACCCTGCGTGGCCCCCGGGGAGGTTTTATCCTGGCCAGGGAGCGTTATGGGCGCCTGCTGGACAAGACCGTTTTCCCTGGTATCCAGGGTGGTCCTCACATGAACATCATTGCGGCCAAAGCCGTCTGTTTCAAGGAAGCGCTTGAGCCGGATTTCAAGAGCTATCAGCAGCAGGTGGTGGCCAACGCCCGAAGGCTAGCGGAGGTGCTTTCGGCCGAGGGGTTCCGCCTGGTTTCCGGGGGCACGGATAACCATCTCATCCTGGTGGATCTCACGCCCCAGGGGCTTACCGGGGCCGAGGCCGAGGAGGCCCTTTCCCGGGCGGGAATCACGGTCAACAAGAACGCCATTCCCTTCGATCCCAAGCCTCCGAAGGTAACCAGCGGGATCCGTATCGGCACTCCGGCGGTGACCACGCGCGGGATGCGGGAGCCCGAAATGGAAAAGATCGGAGAATGGATGGCCGCGATCCTCAAAGATCCCGGAAACGAGACCCTTGTCCAGGAAATACGGGATAAAGTCCGTCGGCTCTGTGAGGAATTCCCGGTCTATCCCGATCTTTTTGTATGAGACGTCCCCCCTGGCCGGAATACTTCATGCTGCTGGCCAAGATGGTGGCGCTGAGATCAGGGTGCAACTCCCGGCCCTCGGGGGCGGTCATCGTGAAGGACAAACGGATTCTGGCCACGGGTTACAACGGGCCCATGCCCGGGGCCTGGCACTGCACGGATCGCGGGCCGGGGTATTGTTTCCGGCGAGAGAAGGGTATCCCGGACATAGACAAGTACAATTTCTGCCGGGCCACCCACGCCGAGGCCAACGCCATTGCGCAGGCTGCCCGTTTTGGGATCTCCCTGGAGGGCGCCGAGCTTTACTGTACGCTGGCACCCTGCTACGTGTGTTTGAAACTCATTGCCTCGGCCGGCATCAAAGCGGTCTATTATGAATACGATTACGAGAGCCGGGATTTCGAGAGGGATCGCTTCTGGAAAGAAGCTATTGCCGAGGCCGGGCTTGAGGAGTTCCGGCAGGTGAAGGTTTCCGAAGAAACCCTCAAGGCCCTATCGGAGATCCTGCCCTACCCCACTTCTAGGCGTCGCCTGAAACCCACCGAGTTCCTTACGGTCTTTGAGGAAGGGGGGCGCTATCGGGTTTCGCATCCGGAGGCTCTGCTTAATCAACTCCGCTACCAGGCCAAGCTCTCCCCCAGACTGGAAGAGGTCACCTTTGAGGTAGATTCTCCGGGAAATTTCGAAGAGGACTTTTCCGGGGAGATTATATTCCCTCACCCCGGTCTGTCTCTTATACACATCTCCGAGCCC
>WFPH01000149.1 GCA_015487645.1 Thermosulfurimonas sp.
GAGCAGAAGATTCAGACGGGCGCGGGCCACCTTTACCTGATTTTCGGCCGAAAGGCGCCGATATTCGGCCTCCCTGACCTCGGTTTCGGCCTGAAGAACCTGGTTTCTGGCCACCAGGCCCTCCCGGAAAAATCCCTGAACATCCCTGAGGTGGGCCCGCCGTCTTTCGAGGGATTTTCGGGCAAGCTCAAGTTCGCGTTCGGCCTGAACCAGCCGAAAATAGGCTTCTTTTACCCGCAAGATGAGTTCCTGCTTTACCCGGATCTCTTCCACCTCCGAGACCTTAACCGCAAGGGTCTTTAGGTCGTGGCGGGTGGAAATGGCCAGCCCATGAAACACGGGCAGTTTCACCGTTACGGCCAAAAGGGCCTCCTCCCGGCCTTTTATGGGGTAGTTTCCGAAGGGAGTTTTTATGACCTCCTGATCCCGGTAGCGGCGGTATTCATAGCCGGTGTATAGTTTTGGAAGATGTTCCCGAAAGGCCGCTTTTTCCCTTTCCTCCGCGGCCTGTCTTCTAGCCAAAGCGGCCTTTAGAGCCGGATACCGGGAAAGAGCGAGTCTCAGACATTCCTCAAGGGAGAAAATGTTTTCTTCAGCTCTCAAGGGAAAAGCAAGCAGGCAAAATATACTCAGGGCCAGAAAGAATATCTTTTTCACGCCCTCACCTCCCTTCGGGCTTGATAGCTCCGGTATAGGTTGCGGAAAAAGAGGATGAAGAGGAAGACGGCCCCGAGGAGGGCGAAGTAGTAGGTGCGGCGGAAGGTGTCCTGAAAGGCGTAACTTGCGGCGTAGAGGCTTTCCACCTTAAACATTAAGGCCTTGGCCTTCCGGAGGGCAAGCTCGGAGGGGAAAAAGGGCTCAAGGAAGGCCGCACCTTTCTGGATGGCTTTTTCAAGGAGAACGCGATTCTGGAGCCCGGTGATCTCCTGAAAATGGAAATCGGTTCGATAAGTAAGGGTATTGGTGGCTATAGCCGTGCCGAAGGAACCCCCGATAAATCTCTGATAATGTATGAGGACCACTCCGAGGCCGGTCCGGGGGCCAAGGTTGCTTAATGTGATGCGGGTGAGTGGCGGAAAGAAGGTTCCGATGGCCATGCCCAGGGGCACGGTGTAAAGGGCGGCCGTGAGAGCCGGGGTGTAATAATTGAGGCGCGGGAGGAGAAAGACGGAGACAAAGGAATAGATGAAGAAGCTTGCCAACAGCAGGTATTCCGGTTTAAACCGGTCGCTTAAGGCCCCGGAGATTACGGAAAAAAGGCCGATACAGCTTGCAAAGGCCAGCATGTGAAGCCCGGCCTGGAAGGTGGTAAGACCCTTTAGGTTTTCGTAATAAAGGGGAAGGAGATAAAAGACCTGATACATGGAAAAACCGAGTACAAAGAAGTGATAGGCCATGGTAAGACCGAACTCAGGAATGAGATAGATGGAAAGATCAAGCAGGGGTTTTCGGGAGAGAAGTTCACTTATGAGATAGGCCGTAAGCGCCAGGGCCGAGACGAAGGCGAGGAGTCCGATCACGGTCGATTGGAACCAGCCAAGCTGCTGGCCTTTTGAGAGCAGCACCAGCAGGGAAACGGTAAAGGCGGTGAGAAAGAGGTAACTTATGGGGTTGAATTCGAAACGTCCGGTTCGGCCAAGCCCCCGGGGAAGAAAGAAAAGTCCGGCCGTAAGTGTAAGGAGGCCCACCGGGAGGTTGATGTAAAAGACCCAGCGCCATGAGAGGTGTTCGGTGAGGAACCCACCGAGGGTCGGCCCCAGGGCCGGGGCGAAGCTCACTCCCAAGCCGAAGATGCCCATGGCCAGCCCCTGTCTTTCCGGGGGATAGACCGCAAGCAGTATGGTCTGGGCCGAGGCCGCAATGAAGGCCTCCCCCAGCCCCTGCATCACCCGCCAGAAGACCATAGAGGCTAGGCTTCCGCTCATCCCGCACATGGCCGAGGCCAGAGTGAAGAGCGCGAGCCCAGAGAGAAAGGTCCGGGCATAGCCGATCCTCGGAGCCAGGGAGACCACGAAGATGAGGCCCGCCGCGGCTGCGGTCATGTAAGCCGTGATCACCCACTGGATGCCGTAAAGGTCGGTGGAAAGCGGGCCCATCATCTTGGGCACCACAATGTCCACAATGGTGGTATCCAGAATGGCCATAAAAAACCCGGTCATGACGATGAAGGTGATAAGGATTCGATCCAGGGGAGAGACCGGATAATAAAAACTTTGGCTAACCGGGGCTTCAGCCATTAGAATTTCCTTTTAATTTCAACCTCTCCCCCGAGTCCGACTCTTAAAAGGGAAATGTCCCCTTTGATAATTTTGATCTTTACCGGGAC
>WFPH01000150.1 GCA_015487645.1 Thermosulfurimonas sp.
CCCCACTTACCCCGGAGGGGTTCATTCTTGAGGCCCATGTGAAGCTGCGGCCGGTGGAGGTGGCGGTGGACGGAGTGTATGTGTGCGGGCTGGCTCATGGACCTAAACCCTTGGAGGAGACCATGGCCCAGGCCCGGGCGGCGGCGGGCAAGGCCGCGGTGCCTCTGGCCAAGGGTTTTGTGGAGGTGCCTCCGATCGTGTCGCGGGTGGAAGAGAAGAAATGTATCGGCTGTGGGATCTGCGCCGCCCTTTGCCCCTATGGCGCCATCGAGATGGTCAAGGTGGAAAAGCGTCGGAAGGCCCGGGTGATCGCGGCGGCCTGCAAGGGCTGTGGGGTCTGTGGTTCGCACTGTCCGGTCTTCGCCATTACGCTCGGAGGCTTTACGGACGAGGCTATCCTGGAACAGATCCGGGCCTTCGGGCTTGAGGAGGTGGAGGAAAAGACCGAAGCCCAAGAGGAAAAGGAAGCCGCTTAAGGAGGGCCGGTATGGGATTTGAGCCGAGAATTCTGAGCTTTCTTTGTAATTGGTGTTGCTACGCGGCGGCGGATTCGGCCGGAGTGGCCCGGTTCAGTTATCCGCCGAACAACCGGGTTATCCGGATTATGTGCACGGGGCGTATGGACCCCCGTTTCGTGGTTGAAGCTTTCTATGTGGGCTCCGACGGGGTCTTCGTGGGCGGGTGACACCTCGGGGAATGCCATTACCAGTCTGGTAATTACGAAGCTCTGGTTATGGCCGAGACGGTAAGGCGGATCCTCGATACGGTGGGGGTCCAGAGGGAGAGGTTTTATATTGACTGGGCTTCGGCGGCCGAAGGGCCGAGGTTCGTGAAACTCCTTACGGATTTCACGGAGCGGATCCGGGAGCTCGGCCCCCTCGGGGAGAGGGAAGGGCTTTCCCGGGATAGGCTACGTTTTCGGCTTGAAGCGGCGCGCAAACTCTGTCAAAATATGCAATTCCGAGCCCAGTACGGTAACCTGGCCAAGGAGATAAAGAAGCTTGGAGACTACAGCCCGGAAAACATTTCTCAATTGGTGGAGAAGAAACTGGTGCCGCAAATCCGTAAGAGGATCTTCGAGGCCGAGGTGAAAGAACTCCTGGCCCAGGGGCCGCAGAGTCTTGAGGCCCTCAAGGAGGCCACCGGCGCGAGCGAGGAGGAACTGGCCGGGATCCTCAATTCTCTGGAGAAGGGGAAAAAATGATGCGTCTGGAACTGGCAAGAGAATGGCTGCCCGAGGTAGAGGGTTTGCCGGAAACTTATAGTCAGTGTTTCCGGTGCGGAGCCTGTTCGGGGATCTGTCCGGTGAAGAAGATCCGGAAAGACTTTGATCCCCGGGTGATCGTGCACGCCACCATTTTGGGACTTAAAGAGAAGCTCTTCGGCACACCCATCCTCTGGCTCTGTTCACAGTGTCGCAGCTGTGTGCCGGTTTGTCCCATGGAGGTCAAGCCTGCGGAGGTCATCCAGGCCCTGCGGAATTATGCCTTCAAGTCCGGTCTGGCCAATGAAGAGACCCTTTTTGAGGCCGGGAGGCTGGCCCGGGTTAATCCCGGAAAGTGCATCGTTTGCCTTACCTGTGTGCGGGTTTGCCCATTCGGAGCTCCGAGCATCAAGGAAGAGGGCTATGCGGTGATTGATCCGGCCAAGTGCCACGCTTGCGGGATCTGCGTGCAGGAATGTCCGGCCCGGGCCATCGAACTCAAGCCGGCGGCCGAATTCGAGACCTTGAAGGTGGGGGTGGCGGTCTGATGGCGAACATAACCATTGGCGTCCTTTGCTGTCATTACACCAACCAGGCAGGGGAGGAGGATTTCCGGGGTATTCCCGGGACCGTGATTCTCAAAAGGTATCCCTGTTCCGGGCACATCGAAGTGGCGGACATCCTGAAGACCTTTGAGGAAGGGGCGGAGGCGGTGCTGGTGGCCGGTTGCGAGAAGGACAAGTGCCATAATCTTTCGGGAAGCCTTCGGGCCGAGAAGAAGGCCCTGGGTGCCCGGAAGATTCTCGAAGAGATCGGGCTTGAGCCGGAACGGGTGAGATTCGCCTTCCTCCCGCGTCTGGATACCGGGCCTTTCATGGAAGAGGTCAAAAAAACTTTTGAAACAGCTTTAAATATGAAGTCTAAGTCTTGAGGAGATAGGCAAAATGATAATTGCAGAAAGGAGACCGATTCCTAAAGTCCTCAAGGCCATAGAGCCTTACGAAAAGATCCTGGTTCTGGGGTGTCGGGGGTGTGTGGCGGTGTGTTCCGCGGGCGGCGACCGGGAGGTGGAGACCATGGCGGCGGCCCTGCGGTTGGCGCGCAAGCTCTCCGGCCGACCGCTTGAGACCGGCGAGGCCACCTTTATTCGGCAGTGCGATCCGGAATATCTGGCCCCCCTGAAGGAGATGGTTCGGGACTACGAAGCGGTGGTCTCCATGGCCTGCGGGGTGGGAGTCAACCTCATAGCGGATCTCTTTCCGGAGATCAGGGTCTATCCCGGAGTGGATACCACCTTTTACGGGGCCAATCCGGCCCTGGGGGAGTGGCAGGAGAAATGCCGGGGGTGTGGGGACTGTATTCTGGATGTCACCGGGGGGCTTTGTCCGATCGCCCGGTGTGCCAAAAATCTTTTGAACGGCCCCTGCGGGGGTTCGCAGGGCGGGCGTTGTGAGATTCGGCGGGAGGTCCCCTGTGTGTGGCATCAGATTTACGAGAGGCTTTCCGCCCGGGGGGAACTGGATCGTCTCATGAACTTCTTCCCGGCCAAGGACTGGCGTCCGGCCGGACACGGTGGTCCCCGGGAAAGAATAAGAGAAGATTTGAAGATGGGATAAAGCAAAGAGGAGGGAAACGGTGGAACCGAGAAGCCATCTGCATCGGGTCCTTTCCGAGGGGCACTTTGCGGTTACAGCGGAGATCGGGCCTCCCAAGAGCGCCGATGCCGAAGTGGTAAGGCGCAAGGCCCGAATCCTCAAAGGTTATGTGGACGCGGCCAACATTACCGACTGTCAGACGGCCATTGTGAGAATGTCCTCTATCGCCTCGGCGGTCCTGGTGATGGCCGAAGGGGTGGAACCCGTCATTCAGATGACCTGCCGGGACCGCAACCGGATCGGTATGCAGGCCGATCTCTTAGGGGCGGCGGCCCTGGGGATACGGAATCTTCTCTGTATAACCGGCGATCACCAGAAGTTCGGTAACCACCCGGAGGCCAAAGGGGTCTTCGATCTGGACTCCATTCAACTCCTGGCCATGGTGCGAGGGATGCGGGACGAGGGAAAGTTCATGTGCGGGGAGGAGCTCACCGGGGCCCGGCCGGAATTTTTCCTGGGGGCCGCGGCCAACCCCTTTGCCGACCCCTTCGAATTCCGGGTGAAGAGACTCGAGAAAAAGATTCGGGCGGGGGCGGAATTCATACAGACCCAGATCGTCTATAATGTGGAGCGTTTCCGTAAGTTCATGGAGATGGCCCGGGATCTTGGTCTCACGGAAAAGGCTTACATCCTGGCGGGTATTACTCCCCCCAAGTCCTTCGGGATGGCCCGCTACATGAAATATTTTGTGCCCGGTCTCGACGTCCCGGATGAGATCCTCAAGCGCCTGAAAGAGGCCAAGGACAAACGCGAAGAGGGGATCAACATTGCGGTGGAGATCATTCAGCAGGTGCGGGAGATCCCCGGGGTGGCCGGGGTGCACATCATGGCCATCGAGTGGGAAGAGGCCGTGCCCGAGATCGTGAAGCGGGCGGGGCTTCATCCGCGTCCGCTCGAGGCCGAGATCCGTTCGCCCATCGCGGTGGAAGTGGAGAAGCCCGTGGAGCGCGTGGAGGTCATGGCTCCGCCGACCGAAGAGGTGTCGGAGGAAGTTCCGCCGAAGCTTGAGATTCCGGTCGAGGCGGTCAAAGAGGTCTTCTCCACGGTACGTTCGAGTATGGAAGCCCTGCGTGAGGGAATCAATCTCCTTCACGACAGCCTGGCCCGGCTCGAGAAAGCCCTTCTCGGCGGAGAGGTAGTGCCGACAGAAGTACCGGAGGTTCCGCGCCTTGAGGTCAAGGTAGAAGAGAAACCGGTGGCGGAAGAAAAGCCCCCGGTAGAGGAAAAACCTCCGGTTGAGGAGAAGCCTCCAGTTGAGGAAGCCAAACCTCCGGCGGAAGAGGCTAAGCCTGAAGTCAAGGAAGAGAAACCTGAGCCTGAAGAGAAGAAAGAGGAAAAGGTCGAAGCCCAGGTGGAAGAGAAACCGGAGGAAAAACCGGAGGAGGTCAAACCAGAAGAGAAGCCTGCGCCGGCGCCCCCCGCGGAGGGGTTGGAGCTGGGAGCCTTCTCCGGGGAATATCGTCCGCTTTCCGAGCGGGCGGCGGGGCTTCCGGAAGACCTCTACAGGGAGCCCGGGACGGCTTTTATCCGCGAGGTGGAGATCGGAAAAGGGGAGAAGGCCTTCAAGGTGGGCGGTACGAACGTTCTGCCCTTCCATCTTTTTGAAGGCGAGATGCGGCACGAGCCGCGGATCGCCATGGAAGTTCTGGATGTAAAACCGGAGGGCTGGCCGGAAAGCCTCACCAAGTACTTCGCAGATGTCCTGGGGGATCCGGCGGCCTGGGCCAAAAAGTGTGTGGAGACTTACGGGGCCGAGGCCGTGTGTGTCTATCTCATGGGTACCGATCCCAACTATCTCAACCTGGATGCCAAACACGCCCGGGAAGTGGTGGAGAAGGTGGCGGAGGCGGTGGATGTACCTCTGATCGTCTGGGGGGCGGGGCACGCCGAAAAGGATGTGGAGGTTCTGCGCGAGGTGGCCGAAGTCCTGGGCGATCGCGGGGCAGTGATCGGGCCGGTGGAAGAGGCCAATCACCGGACCATCGGGGCTACGGCCATGGGGTACGGACTTCCGGTGGTGGCCTCAAGCCCCATCGATGTGAACCTGGCCAAGCAGCTCAATATTCTCCTTGAAAACGTCGGGGTAGCGCTGGACAAGATCCTCATGGACCCCTCCATCGGGGCTCTGGGGTATGGTCTGGAGTACACCTATTCGGTCATGGAGAGGATAAGGCTTGCGGCCCTCTACGCGCAGGATGACAAGCTTCAGGTGCCTTTCATCTGTAACGTGGGCCGCGAGGTCTGGAAGACCAAGGAGGTGGGACTTCCCAGCGACGACCTGCTGGGCGACCAGGAGGTCCGTGGGGTTCTCATGGAAGCCATTACCTCTGTGGCCCTGGCTCTGGCCGGGGGAGATCTTTTCATTATGCGTCATCCCAAAGCAATTGAGCTGACAAAGACGATAATTAGAGGGCTTATGCAACAAAATTAAAGGAGGGGTTGAGGTATGTCGAAGATCATTGCCACCAAGGCCATCCGTGGGGCTCACAAGATTGTGGAGCGGGCCCAGGAGAAATATGAAGAGGCGGTCAAGAAATTCGGAAAGGACAAGGAGGTATCCTTTCCGAACACCGCCTACTATCTTCCTATTATCTACGCCATGCTGGGATATCCGGTGAAGAAGCTGGGGGATTGCGGAGAGGTGCTGGAAGAGGCCCGGAGGTTGCTTCCGCCGATCCCGGAGGAGGAGCTCTGGACGCCGTATCTCGGGCCGGCCCTGGATGCCGGCATGGCCACCTTTTTTGCGGAGGAGGTCATTGAGGCCATCCGTTATCTGGAGGATCCAAACTTTTACACCAAGACCGAGGAGCCGGTAAACGGCAACCTCTGGCTCGGGGCGGCCGACGACGTGATCTTCCGTAAGCGCGGAGTGGAGTTCGTGGACGGTACGGCCCCCGGGTTTGCGGCCATTTTAGGAGCCCCGCCGGACAAGGAAACGGCGGCCAGGATCGCCCAAGAGCTCCAGGAAAAGAACCTCTACGTCTTCATGCACCATCACACCGATGGGCGCTATATGCCGGAGATGCTTCGGGAGGCCGGAGTCCAGCTCGGCTGGCCCACTCGTCTCATCCCCTTCGGGCCGGATTACACCTCGGTGGTCTTCGCCATCGGGTTCGCCTGCCGGGTGGCCATGGCTTTCGGTGGCATCAAGCCCGGTGATTACATGGGCAACCTTCTTTACAACAAGGACCGGACCTTCGCCTTTGCCATTACCTTCGGGCCGATCTCGGATGAGTGGTACGCCAATGGAGCCGGGGCCATCAACTGGGGCTTTCCGGTGATCTCGGACTGGGATGAGCCGGAGATCAAGCCTTACGGGATTTGCACTTACGAACACGTGGTCTCCAAAGTGCCGCATGACGAAATTGTGGACCGGGCTATCGAGGTTCGGGGACTCAAGGTCACCACGGTCAAACTGGATATCCCGGTGGCCTACGCCCCGGCCTTCGAGGGCGAGCGGGTGCGAAAAGACGATCTCTATCTGGAGTGCGGAGGAGGACGGACACCGGCGGTGGAGCTGCTGCTCTCAAAGCCTCTTGAGGAGGTGGAGGACGGGAAGATCGAGGTTGTGGGCCCGGAGATCAACGAGGTAGAAAAGCTCGGTCTCCAGGGGCCACCTTACCGGTTGCCCTTCGCGGTGGTGGTGGAGGTGGCCGGAGCCAACATGCAGGAGGACTTCGAGGCCATCCTGGAACGTCAGTTCCATCACCTCATCAACTACGCCCAGGGCATCATGCACGTGGGCCAGCGGAACATCATGTGGCTGCGGATCAGCAAGGCTGCGGTGGAGAAAGGGTTCCTCTTCAAACATATCGGTGAAATCCTTTACGCCAAGATGCGTCAGGAATTCGGGGCCATCGTGGACAAGTGTCAGGTGACCATCTACACCGAGGAAGAGAAGGTCAAGGAAATTCTTGAGCTGGCCAAGGAGGTCTACGCCAAGCGGGATGCCCGTATCGCAGGTATGACCGACGAGAGCGTGGAGGTCTATTATTCCTGCACCTTGTGTCAGAGCTTTGCGCCCAGCCACGTGTGCGTTATCACCCCCGAGCGGATCGGGATGTGCGGGGCCTACAACTGGCTGGATGGCAAAGCCTGCTACGAACTCAATCCGGCGGGGCCCAATCAGCCCATCGAGAAGGGCGAGCTTATCGATGAACGCCTGGGACAGTTTTCCGGGATCAACGAGTTTGTGAAGAAGGCCAGCCGGGGCAAAGTGGAGCGGGTGAGCCTTTACAGCATCCTGGTGGACCCCATGACGGCCTGCGGATGCTTTGAGTGCATCGCGGCCGTTCTGCCCTCGGTCAGCGGGATCATGATCGTGAACCGGGATTACCTCGGGATGACGCCCACCGGGATGAAGTTTTCCACCATGGCCGGTATGGTGGGTGGAGGACAGGTTACGCCCGGTTTCATGGGGGTCTCCAAGAACTATATCACCTCCAGGAAGTTCCTGCTCGCGGAGGGCGGACTCAAACGGGTGGTCTGGATGCCCAAGATGCTCAAGGAGGAGCTCAAGGACAGGCTCAAGGCCCGGGCCGAGGAGCTGGGTATTCCGGATCTCATCGATAAGATCGCGGACGAGACGGTGGCCACCACCGAGCAGGAAGTCAAGGAATGGCTTGAGAAGGTCAAACATCCGGTGCTTGAGATGGAACCTCTGATGTAAGGGAGGAGGGAAATGGGACTCACCGGTATTCAGATCATGCAGAAGTTGCCTAAGACCAACTGCGGGGATTGCGGTTTCCCCACCTGTCTGGCCTTTGCCATGAAGGTAGCTGCCGGGCAGGCCGAGATCGACAAGTGTCCGCACGTGGATCCGGCGGTCAAGGAGGAGATCGCCGAGGCCTCGGCGCCGCCTATCCGGACGGTGGTTCTTGGAAGCGGAGAAAACCAGGTCAAACTCGGAGGGGAAACTGTCCTTTTCCGGCACGAAAAGCGTTTCGAGAACCCCACGGCTATCGGTGTGAGGATAGCCACAGACATGTCTGCCGAGGAGATCGAACGGCGCCTTGAGGCCTTTCGTAAGTTCCGCTGGGAACGGGTAGGGGTGGAGCTAAAGGCCGACATGGTGGCCGTAGAGGACACCGGAGCCGGCAAAGAGGCCTTCTGTAACTTGGTCAAGAAGGTGCGGGAGGAAGCCCCGGAGGCCGTCCTGGTTCTCATGAGCGGAGACCGGGAGATACTTTCTTCGGCCTGCGATCTCTGCGGGGAACACCGGCCTCTACTTTACGCGGCCACGCTCGACAATTTCAAAGAGATGGGAGAACTGGCCAAAGAAAAGAAGGCCGCGCTGGCGGTGAAAGGCGAGAGTCTGGCGGAGACGGCCCGGATTTCTGAAGAGCTCATCAAGATGGGGCTCAAAGATCTGGTGCTTGATACCGGAGCCAAAAGCGTGCGTGAGCTTTATGAGGACCAGGTGATCGTGCGCCGGGCGGCCATCAAGAAGCGTTTCAAACCCTTCGGGTTCCCCACGATCACTTTTCCTTACCGCTACACGGACAACTACCTGGCGGAGGCCATCCTGACCTCGGTCCTCATCCCGAAGTATGCCGGAGCGGTTATACTTTCTGATTTCCGGGGGGATGTCCTCTTCCCGCTTTTCGTGGAACGGATGAACATCTTTACTGATCCGCAGAAGCCTCTGGTGGTAGAGGAGGGGATCTATCCCATCAATGGTCCGGACGAAAATTCTCCGGTGCTGGTAACCTGCAATTTTGCTCTGACTTACTTCATCGTTTCGGGAGAAGTGGAAGGCAGCCGGGTACCCTCCTGGCTTCTCATCAAGGATACCGAAGGACTTTCGGTGCTCACAGCCTGGGCCGCGGGCAAGTTTGGGGCGGACACCATCGCGGAGTTCGTTAAGAAATGCGGTATAGCGGACAAGGTCAAGCACCGTAAGCTGGTTATCCCGGGCTATCTGGCCTCTATCAAAGGCGAGCTTGAGGACGAGCTTCCGGACTGGGAAATTATTATCGGGCCGCGTGAGGCCAGTGGTCTTCCGGCCTTCCTCAAGGAATGGAAAGCGGCCTAAAATAGTTGATATGGGTATAAAATAAAGACTCCAAGAGGAGGGGAATTTATGAGTCAGCAGGTTATCTGTATTGCCGAGAGTATTAACATCATGTCTAAGCGCATCGGTCCGGCCATGAAGGAAAGGAATCCCGAACCCATCAAGGAGATGGCCAAGGAAGAGGCTGAGCGGGGCGCGGATTATCTGGATCTTAATATTGGGCCGGCCAAGAAAGATGGTCCGGAGCTGGCGGCCTGGATCGTAAAGGTGGTGGAAGAGACGGTAGATGTGCCTATTTCGCTCGACACCACTAACCCCGAGGCCATGACCGCGGGTCTCAAGGCTTCGAAGAATCCGGCCCGATGCCTCATGAACTCCATTTCCGCCCAGCCCGAGCGGATGGAAAAGCTCATCCCGGTGGCCGCGGAGCTCGGATGCGATGTGGTGGCTCTCCTTTGGGGGCCCGAGGGAATGCCGCGGGACGCTAACGAGCGGGCGGCGCTCGCGGTGGATCTCATCATGAAGCTCAACGAGGCCGGTATCCCCAACGAGAAGATCTGGGTGGATCCTATCGCTACCCCTATCACTCTGGGAGCCGAGCAGATCATGGCAGGTCTGGAGTTCCTGGCCATGCTTCAGGACATCGCTCCCGGGGCCAAGAGTACGGTAGGGCTTTCCAATGTCTCCAACGGGGTAGCCACTCACTTGAGACCTTACCTCAACCGCGTCTATCTCATGATGCTCATGAAGTACAACATCTATTCGGCCATTGTGGACGTTTATGACCAGGAGCTGGTAGAGATCGCCAAAGGGAAGCATCCGGATTGGGTGAAGCTGGTTCACGACATCATGGACGGGGATGAACCGGATCCCAAAAGCCTTTCTCCGAAGGAGCTCGAAATCTACAAAACGGCCAGGGTTTTACTCGGGAAGACCATCTTCTCGGAGTCCTGGCTTGAACTGTAGCTTTTAGTAAAGCTCCTTAAAAGATAGACTTTCTCACTTTTTAGCTTAGGGAAAGCGATGGGGGCTTTTTATGAAGATTTGGCTGGACGGACAGGAGATCGAGGTCCAGGCGGGGGAGACCCTTTTAGAGGTAGCTAAAAGGGTAGGGGTCCACGTTCCGACCCTTTGCTATCTACCGAGGGCTTCGGAATCACCGGTGCCCTGCGGACTGTGTGTGGTAGAGGTGGAGGGCCGTGGTCTAGTTCGAGCCTGTGCCACCCCGGTGGAAGACGGTCTCAGGGTAAACACAATCTCAGAGGCCGTAAAAGAAGCTCGTCGCAAGAAACTCGAGGCTCTGGTAGCCAACCACTACGGGGACTGCAAGGCCCCCTGCGGTCAGCCCTGTCCCGGGGGGCTCAACATTCAGGGTTACATCGCCTTCATTGCCCGGGGAGAGTACGCCGCGGCCCTGAGCCTGATTAAGGAAAGGCTCCCTCTTCCGGCCACCGTGGGCCGGGTGTGCCCCCGTTTCTGTGAACCCCGATGTCGCCGCGCCCTGGTAGATGCCCCCATCGCCATCAATGATCTCAAGCGTTTTGTGGCCGATTGGGGTTTGAAACATGGTGAGCGGCGTCCGGAAATAGCGCCCCCGACCGGAAAGAAGGTGGCGGTGGTGGGTGCCGGACCAGCCGGCCTCTCCGCGGCCTACTACTTGAGGCTCCGTGGACATGGAGTGACCATTTTTGAGGCCCGGGAAGAACCGGGTGGTATGCCTCGCTGGGCTATACCGGATTTCAAGCTCCCCAAAGAGGTCCTACGCCAGGAAATCAAGGGCCTGCTTTCTCTGGGGATAGAGCTCAAAACGGGCCAGGCCTGGGGACGAGACTTCACCCTCAAAGATCTTTTCGATCAGGGGTATGAGGCCATCTTTCTGGCTATTGGGGCTTCCCGTGATCGGGGCCACGACGTCCCGGGAGAAGATAAAGCCCTCTCCGGGCTCGAGCTCCTCTACCGGCTAAATGCCGGGGAGGATCTCCCGGTAAGTAAAGGGCAGAAGGTCTTGGTCATGGGGGGAGGCTACACCGCGGTGGATGTTTCCCGGGCTCTGGTGCGTCTGGGAGCCCGGGTGACCCTGGTCTACCCCCGTTCCCGGGTGGAAATGCCCGCTCCTCAGAGAGAGATAAAGGCCGCCGAGGCCGAAGGGGTGGAACTCTTTCTGATGGCCCTCCCGCTCGAGATCGAAAAAACGGACTCCGCCTATCGGGTACGTATGGCTCGGACGGTCCTCTCTGAACCTGATCCCAAGACTAAAGCTCGGAAGGTTGTTCCACTTGAAGGCACCGAAAAGGAATACGAATTCGATCTGGTGGTGAGGGCCTGGGGAGAAGAACCGGACTCCGCCTTCAAGTCCTTTGGAGAACTTGAGGCCCAGCTGGCCACCACTCCTACCGGTCAACTTAAAGTCCAGAGCGGAAGCCAGGCCACCAGTCTTCCGGGGGTCTTTGCCGGTGGAGACTTTGTTTCCGGTCCCAAAACCGTGATCCAGGCGGTGGCTTCCGGCCGAAGGGCGGCCGAGGCTATCCACGCCTATCTCCTCGGGATCAAAAAACCTAAGGGTATTACCACCGTAAAATACGACTTCAATCGGGGACGGCGTCCGGAAGAGATGGACCTGGAGTTCTACGAACAGTTTCCATCCGCTCAGCGGGAGACTCCGGCAGAAAGGCCTCCGGAGGAAAGGATAGGGGACTTCGGGGAGGTCGTGGCCGGATTCACCGAGGAGGCGGCCCGGAGGGAGGCCGAAAGATGTCTAAAATGTGGATGTCTGGGGTTCCACAAGTGCACCTTCAGGGAACTTTTGATCGCGGAAAATGTGGCCGCTAAAGGTCGGAAGAGGGCCAAGTACCGGCTGGACACGGACCATCCCTTCATCGAAGTGGACTCCAACAAATGTGTGGGCTGTTTTCGGTGTCTCAGAAGCTGTCAACACGAGGGCTTAGAGCTCAAGATCTATGCCCAAGGAACCAGCGAGGAGGAGATTCATTTCAGTTTTACAGAGAACTGTGTAGCCTGTGGAGCCTGCGTAGATGCCTGTCCTACAGGGGCCCTTACCCGTAAAGACTCCACGGTTCCCTTTGCCAAGGAGGAGGTCCGCGAGGTTCGCACGGTCTGTGTGTACTGCGGCACAGGCTGCAATATCCTGGCGCGGGTGAAGAACGGAAGCATCTTAGAGGTCACCGGAGCCGAGGTGCCCCCCAATTACGGAGACCTCTGTGTCAAGGGGCGCTTCGGGTATACTTTTTACCGGCATCCGGAAAGACTCAAGCGTCCGCTCTTAAGGAATGATCGGGGGCAACCCTTCCGGGAGGTTTCCTGGGAAGAGGCCTTTGACTTTGTAGCCGAAAGGTTGCAGGCTATTAAAGACAAATACGGGCCAGAGGCCATCGGGGTCCTCTGCTCCGCCAGGACCACCAACGAAGAGACCTATGTCGCGCAGAAGTTTGCCCGGGCGGTCCTAGGAACGCACAATGTAGATAATCCCGCACGGGTCTGACACGCTCCCTCGGTCGCGGGTCTCGCGGCCACCTTCGGATCCGGAGCGGCTACGGGGACCTTCGACGAGATTCTGAGGACCGAGGTCCTCATTCTCTGGGGAGCCAACCCCACCGAGGCCCATCCTATCGTGGGGTACAAGATCAAAAGGGCCTTGGAGAAAGGTCTTAAGCTGGTGGTGGTGGATCCCCGGAAGACGGAGCTTGCGGCGCAGGCCGATCTCTGGCTTCCTATCCGTCCCGGTACCAATGTAGCGTTAGCCAATGGCATTGCCCATGTCATCATTCGCGATGGTCTTTACCGGGAAGATTTCATCCGGGAGAGAACGGAGAATTTCGACGGGTACGCCCGCTATATCCTTACCGAATGGCCTTTGGAAAGGGTCGAACGGCTTACGGGCATCCGCCGAGAATATATCGAGCAGGTAGCCCGACTTTACGCCCGGGCGAAGAGGGCTCTCATCCTCTGGGGACTCGGGGTCGCGGAACATCGGAGCGGAAGCTACGGGGTAATGGCCCTAGCCAATCTGGCCCTTCTTTGCGGGCACGTTGGGCGTCCGGGTACCGGGGCCATGCCTCTCCGGGGGCAGAATAACGTCCAGGGAGCCTGCGACATGGGGGCCCTCCCTTATGTGCTGCCGGGCTATCAGAAGCCTGAAGATCCTCTGGTACGCAAAAAGTTCGAAGAGATCTGGGGGCGGCCGCTACCCGAAAAACCCGGTCTTACCGAGCCCCGAATGTACCAGGAAGCCCTGGCCGGCCACCTCAAGGCCCTTTACATTGTGGGTTACGATGTGGCCCTGACGCACGCCAACTTAGAAAATGTGCATCGGGCTCTTAGCAGCTTAGATCTCCTGGTGGTGCATGACATCTTTTTCCCTAAGACGGGAGAGTTTGCCCATGTGGTTTTTCCGTCGGCCTGTCTTTTCGAGAAGGACGGCACCACCGACAACGGGGAACGTCGAGTCCAACGGATAAGAAAACTGGTGGAGCCTCCCGAGGGGGTGCTTACGGATTGGCAGATTATTGCGGAAATATCTCGACGTCTAGGATACGAGATGAACTATGCCCGAGCGGAGGATATCTTTGAGGAGATGCGCCGGGTGATGCCCAGCTTTGCCGGCCTCACCTACGGAAGACTGGAAGAAAAAGGTCTTTGCTGGCCCGTCCCGGAGGAGACGCACCCCGGCACAGAGATCATGTTCCAGGAGAAGTTCGCCACCTCTTCCGGAAAGGCCTGCTTTGCGCTCCCCAAATACTGGCCAGCGGAAGAGGAACCAGATGGTAACTATCCTTTCCTTTTGATTACCGGCCGACGGCTTCCGCATTACAATTGCGGTTCCATGACCCGAAGGGTGGCGGGGATTATGGATCTACTTCCGGAAGAACTGGTGGAGATCCATCCCAAAGACGCCCGCCGGTTGAAACTCCGGGAACGGGACCGTATTCGGATCGTCAGCCGGAGAGGGACTATTTCCGCCAGGGTCCACATTTCCTCGCGGGTAAATCCCGGGATCCTTTTCATGGATTTCCATTTTGAGGAGCCGCTTACCAATATGGTTACCAGTCCGGGGCTGGACGTGAAGGTGCATACTCCGGAATATAAAGTGGCCGCTGTTAGGATAGAAAAGGTAGATTAAAGCCTCTCGGTCACCACAGAAGCTCGATTGATATAGGAAAGCAGTTCATTAGTCATTAGGTTTTCGGCCGGCCCTTTGAGGTCCAGGACTCGGTATATCCAATTCGGAAGTTTGTACGCGTATTTACTCTCCAGATGGCCGTACAAGTGTGAAAGATAGTCGGCCACCGCGACCCAGGCGGCCAGTTTTCTCTCCTCGGGTGGTAGATCCCAGAACTGTTCTCTGGCTATAGGATGATGATAAGCGGTAGCGGCGTAAATTTCCGAGGGGAGGTTCCAGAATTTAACCACCAGACCTCCCAGAAGATTGTGCCCGAATCCAAAGCGAATTTCTTCTTCTTTTAAGGGGGGTAGGCTTTCCGTATAACTGGTGGTAAAGGACCCCTCTTCACCAAACAAAGGCAGGAAAAATTTCCCTACGTCATGGAGGATTCCAGCCGTGATATAAAGACCGGGGTCATACCCCCTTTGAATGGCAAAATATCCCAGAATACTGGAGACCTCTACAGAATGTTTCCAGATATCTCTTATTTCCTCCCGGGACAGAGGAGTATATCGGTCAAGGGTTTTACGGAAAAAGTAGTGTAGCAAGATCATTCTAAGCTGGTTATACCCCATGAGAACTATGGCTCTATGAACCGAGGTAATCTTTTGGGAAACTGCAGTTCGGAAAAAGGCCGAATTGGCTACTCGCAGGACTTCTGCGGTAAGAATGGGATCTAAAGAGATGATCTTGGCGATTTCTTTTACATTGGATTCAGGATTGGCTAAAAGCTGATACAATTTGGAGGAAAGGATTTCTGGAGGCGGGAGATCTTTCAAAAACTTAGGCATTTCTTTTTCCAACTTTTGCAGGTGTAGATTGGAGACCCAGTCGTATTGAGCCAGATCGTAGAGAATTATTTTCTCTTTTTCCTTTGTCAGTTCGTCTAAGATAGAATCGTGAGCCTCTTCCTTTTTTTCTTTTAGATCCGGACGGGAAAAACTCGAAGGAAGAGCCACCGTGGCTGATGAAGTATTTCTAAACAGATAGTACAATAGGTATATGAGCAACAAGAAAATTACAATCAGACCTAACTTCAACATATTTTTGATTTTAAATAAACGGCACTCAAAATTCAATCTTTGTTAAAACTTGAACCTTTCCGGGCTCCTAGCTTTTCCTATGTCCGATAATAGATATTATGTAAAATAAAGATCCGAAAAGCATCTTTCTGGCTTCCGGAGTAATTTTTTGCTATAAAAATAGCCGATGCGAAGGATTTACGGTCCTCTAGCCCTCCTGGTTTTTGCGAGCGCTGTCCTCGGCCTTGCCACTGGTTGTCCCTTTCTCAAGACCTGGTTTTATCTCTTTGCCTGGTGGAGCTACATCTTTTTCCTGGACTGGCTCAATTTGAGATTAAAAGGCACCTCTCGCCTGTACTCTGACCCTAAAGGATTTCTCAGACTCTCTCTGGCCTCAATCTTTCTGTGGCTTGTTTTCGAGTGGTTCAACCTGTTTCTTAAGAATTGGGCCTATCTCCAGGTTCCTTCGTCACTTTGGGTGCGTTGGCTGGGATACACCTTGGCCTTTGCCACCGTTCTTCCGGGAATCTTTGAGACTTACGATCTCTTGGAGCACCTCTGGAAAAGGCCCCTCAGGATTCGCCCTCTTTCAACCCCCCTGAGATGGTTCCCTTTTTTTGCGATCTCGGGTCTACTCTGCGCGCTTCTTCCTCTGGCCTATCCGCATTACTTCTTCCCCTTGGTCTGGGCCTGGGGATTTCTCCTCCTGGAACCGTTCAATTATATACTGATCCCCTCGGCTTCTCTCCTTAAAGATCTGGAAGAAGGCACGGCTAGACGCCCTGCCCTCCTCCTCTTATCTGGACTTATTTGTGGATTTTTTTGGGAGTGTTGGAACTACTGGGCTGGGACTAAGTGGATCTATACCCTCCCCTGGGCCTGGCTCATGAAAATCAAGCTCTTTGAAATGCCTTTGGCCGGCTATCTCGGTTTTCCTCCCTTTGCCCTGGAGTGCTGGTCTATGTGGATCTTCCTTCACAAAGAATTACAGAAAAAATGGGTAATTTTTATCATTGTTCTCTTCAGTATAACCATGTTTCACGCTCTAGATCTTCATACAGTATTAAAATTCCAGAAATCTTTTTGAAGAAACATGTACCCGAAAATCATTCCTTTGAATTTGGCTTCCTTCTTGTTTCTTCAGGTTGACTTTTTTTATAAGAAACGTTTAAAAGTGTTAAAACTGCAGTCACCGGAGGTTAGAGAATGAAAAAACGCTGGCTGATAATCCTAGGTATTCTGGTAATTGTAATCATTGGAGGCGTTATTAACGTAAAGATGTTGCATTACACCAGCGAACCTGAATTTTGTGCTAAATGTCACCCTGAAAAGAATTTCGGCCCCGGGGGAGAGTTTTACTCCTGGGAACACTCCTCTCACGCAGAAGCAGGGGTAAAGTGTCTGGACTGTCACGGAAGGCCGGGATTAGTGGGGTATTTGCAGGCTAAACTGGGGGGCCTCAAAGACCTCTATAACGAAATTTTCGGCTCCGAGGAGGAAAAGCTGGCTAAGTTGGAAAATCCTCCGAAGGATCTGGTTCCCAACGAGACCTGTCTCTTTTGTCATTCAGATGAAGTCAATCAGGCTATTCGGAAGAGCCGGTTAATGCAACTGGCAGGATTGAAATTCCGGCTTCTGGATGAGGTTCAAAATCCGGGATTTCGAGAGACCTTCTGGCTCCCGGATATTCTCAAAGTTGATCGCATTAAGGGGCTTTACATTCCTCATGCGGCACATCTAGAAAACGACCTGCATTGCGCGGATTGTCATAAAGGAATGATTCACCGGGCCGCTAAACCCAGTATGTGTACCTGTGATAAATGTCATCAGGAAAATGGCGGGCCGGAATTAAGTGATTGTGCCTTGTGTCACCAGATCCAGGAAGAACTTTATTTCGGTAAAAAGGTAAGAGAGTTTGCAGGAACTCCCTCGCCTATGGCTGAAAGTGAAGTTTCCTGTGAAGATTGCCATGGTAGCGGGGATTGTGCCTCCCTCCGCCCTGATGTTTCTAAGGCCTGTGCTTCTTGCCATGAAGATGAACTTGAAGATGTGCTGCAGAGTTATCGAGATAAAGCCCGGGAAATAAAAAATAGTCTACAGATAACCACAAAGATGTTCGAGGAGACTTATCGCAGTTTGCTACAGAAAGGAGAAGAACAAAAATTAGTCCGATTAAAAGAAATCAAATATGTGCTTGATGAAGTAGCCGCAGGGGATCCGACCGGTATCCATAATGGAGACTTCGTGTTAGATATTTTAAAGAGACTACGAAAAGAGCTAGCATCGCTGGGTAAATAGATTTCTTGACTAAACACAAGTAACGATTATCTTCCCCCTCGAAAGAGGGGGTTTTTTGTTTGGGCTCTAAAATTGATCGGGGAGACCGGGTTACCTTTAGGTATCAGGTCTTTTCCGAGGCCGGTGTGGTGGATGCCTCGGAAAAGCCGGTAACTATCGTGGTAGGTGAAGGACGGTTCCCTCCCTCCGTGGAGGAAGGACTTATAGGAAAAGAAGAAGGCCAACGGGTCTCAGTCTGGGTTCCCCCTGAGGAACACTATGGCCGTTACGATCCTAAGAAGATCCAGCTCATCCCCAGCGAAAAACTTCCCCCACAGGCTCGTCCGGGAGAAACAGTCTTCGTTCAGGACGATTTCGGGGTGCTCCATCCGGCCAGACTCGCCCGGCGGGACGCCTTCCTGGCGGTGGTGGACCTGAATCATCCCTTAGCCGGGAAATACCTGCGCTTTGATCTAGAGATCCTCAAAGTTGAAAAAGGAGATTTGTCCGAAAACCCCGCAGAGACCCCGGAGGAAAGGAGGATGGATCCATGAAATATATCGTGCTGGTAGGCGATGGCATGGGAGATTTTCCGCTGAAAGAGCTTTCCGGAAGGACTCCTCTTGAGGTGGCCACCACGCCCGGACTGGATTTCCTCACCGAACACGGGGAGATAGGCCTGGTTCAGACCGTGCCCCAGGGGCTTCACCCCGGAAGCGACGTGGCCAATATGAGCCTTCTGGGTTATCCGCCCGAGGAAAAGTACACCGGTCGGGGTCCTATTGAGGCTGCCAGTCTCGGGATCCCCATGCGCCCGGAGGACGTGGCCTTCCGCTGCAACCTAGTCACCCTGAAGAAGGTGGGGCAAAACCTGATTATGGAAGACTACAGCGCCGGACACATCTCCACCGAAGAAGCCCGGGTGCTCATCGAGGACCTCAACCGGGAGCTTGGCACCGACAAACTCGAACTTTTCTGCGGTAAGAGCTACCGACACATCCTCCTCTGGCGGGGTGGCCCGGAGGGGTTGCGCACCGTCCCACCCCATGATCTCCTGGGGAAAAACATCTACCATGCTTGGCAGGCCTATCGGGAAGAGCCTCTGTTGAAAGATTTCCTGGTCAAGGCCATAAAGATCTTGGAAAAACATCCGGTGAACCGAAAACGGATAGAAGAAGGTCTCCCTCCGGCCAATGCCCTCTGGCCCTGGGGTCAGGGGAGAATCCCGCACCTTGAGCCCTTTTCCGAAAAATGGGGACTTTCCGGCGCGGTGGTGGCCGCAGTGGATCTCATTAAGGGGCTAGGACGGCTGGCTGGTTTGAGCATCATAGAAGTGGAGGGGGCCACCGGTTACCTAGATACCAATTACGAAGGCAAGGCCCTGGCGGCTATAGAGGCTTTAAAAGAACACGATTTTGTTTTTGTGCACGTAGAGGCCCCGGACGAGGCTTCCCATCAGGGTTCCATAGAACTCAAGATCAAGGCCATCCAGGACTTTGACCGTTACGTGGTGCGGACCGTCATCGAAGAGACCGCGGCGCAATTCGGAGAGTATCGTATCCTGGCGGTTACGGATCATCTGACCCCTATTCCTCTGCGTACCCATTCCTCAAAGCCCGTGCCCTTCGTGATCTTTGACTCCAGAGACGAGTCCCCCAAGCGTTCGGAAGGCTTTTCGGAGACCACCGCTCAGGGGACGGGTCTCTTTATCTCCGACGGACAAACCCTTATGAGCCGCTTCTTGGAAAGGGAGCCGCGTTTGCCTCAGGAATAAGATGGCCCAAAAGACAGACTTCCTGATCATCGGTTCGGGCATTGCAGGCCTTTCCCTGGCCCTAAAACTCGCCGAACTCGGAGAAGTGCTCATCGTTACCAAGAAAAAGGCCTCTGAAGGGGCCACAGCCCTGGCGCAGGGGGGCATCGCCTGTGTGATGAGTAAGGACGATTCCTTTGAACTCCATGTGGAAGACACCCTGCGGGCCGGAGACGGACTTTGCCGCCGCGAGACCGTGGAACTGGTGGTGCGCCAGGCCCCGGAGCGCATCCGGGAGCTTATAGAGCTGGGGGTAGAGTTTTCCCGGGATCCGAACGATCCCACCCGGTTAGATCTGGGACTTGAGGGGGGACACTCCCGGCGCCGGATTCTACACGTGGAGGACCACACCGGCCGGGAAATCGAACGGGTCCTGCTCGCAAGAGTCCAGGAGAAGGCCAACCTCCGCGTCCTTGAGGGGCACCTAGCGGTGGATCTCATTACCACCGGAAAGATCGGCCGGAAGACCGAAGGCAACCGCATCCTCGGGGCCTACATCATGGAATGGGCCACGGGGAAGATTGAAACCTATCTCGCTCGGGTGGTCATCTTGGCCACGGGTGGAGCGGGCAAGGTCTACCTTTACACTAGCAATCCCGATACGGCTACCGGTGACGGAATAGCCCTGGCGGTAAGAGCCGGAGCTCGGGCGGCCAATCTAGAATTCGTGCAATTTCATCCCACTTGTCTCTATCACCCCAAGGCCAAGAATTTTCTTATCTCCGAGGCCCTCCGGGGCGAAGGTGCGCGACTGCTCGATCCCGAGGGGCGTCCTTTCATGCAAAAGTACCATCCCAGGGGGGAGTTGGCTCCCCGGGACATCGTGGCCCGGGCCATCGATATGGAACTCAAACGCTCCGGAGCGGACCATGTGTGGCTCGACATCTCGCATCGTCCGGCAGACTTCGTGAAGGATCGATTTCCCTATATCTACGAGACCTGCCTCCGGTTCGGGATAGACATTACTCGGGAGCCCATCCCAGTGGTCCCGGCGGCCCATTACCTTTGCGGAGGGATTTTGACCAATCTTTATGGCGAGACCGACATTCCGGGACTTTTGGCCGTGGGGGAGTGCGCCTGCACCGGCCTTCACGGGGCCAACCGCCTGGCCTCCAACTCGCTGCTTGAGGCCTTGGTCTTTGCCCATCAGGCCAGTCTTCGCCTGCGGGAGATCTGGCCCGAATGGCGAAGGCTCCCGCTCCTTGAAGTCCCAGACTGGGACCCCGGTGGAGCGGTGGACATGGAAGAAAAGGTCCTCATCTCTCACAACTGGGATGCCATCCGACGCCTCATGTGGAATTATGTAGGCCTGGTGAGAAGCCTCGATCGTCTGGAGCTGGCCCGCAGACGCCTGGCCTTCATTGCTCGGGAAGTGGAGGATCACTACTGGCGTTATCTTCTTACCCCGGAGTTTGTGGAACTGAGGAACCTTTGCCAGGTGGCTCGCCTGATCGTAATTTCCGCTCTCAAACGACACGAATCTCGAGGGGTGCATTATTTGAAAGACTTTCCGGAAAAAGATAACCGTTACCTCAAGGAAACCCTAGTCTCAAGGGAGGTTCTCTTGAGCTATGACCAGTGAAGGAGTGGCCGAGAGATTGCGGAGACTCCAAGAAAGGGTAGCCGAGGCGGCCCTCAGAGTGGGCCGTAAACCCGAGGAAGTAAGGATCCTGGGGGCCTCCAAAGGACAACCCTTGGAAAAGATAAGGGAGGCCGTGGCGGCGGGGCTTTCCCTTATCGGCGAAAATTATGTCCAGGAAGCCGAAAGAAAAAAGGAAGCCCTCGGAGACCTACCCCTTAGCTGGCATCTTATCGGTCACCTTCAGAAGAACAAGGCCAAAAAGGCCCTAGCCCTTTTCGATCTCATCCAGACCGTGGATCGTCCAGAGCTCGTGCGGAAGCTATCGACCCTCACGGAAAAAATGGGGCGAACCCTTCCGGTTTTCATCCAGGTCAATCTGGGCTATGAGAAGACCAAGGCCGGTGTGCTCCCGGAAGACCTCTTCGAACTGGCTCGTCTGGTAAGAGATCTTCCAGGGCTTGAGCTGCGCGGTCTCATGACCATTCCTCCCTATAAGGAGGACCCGGAGGCCGTTCGTCCCTATTTCAGGCGCCTGCGGGAGCTGCGGGACGACCTCCGGGAAAGGCTCGATCTTGAAAGTCTCACCGAGCTTTCCATGGGGATGAGCCACGACTTCGAGGTGGCGGTAGAAGAAGGGGCCACCATCGTGCGCCTCGGCACGGCGCTTTTCGGGCCTCGCCCCTCAAAAGGTGGTGTTTGAGAAAACTCCCGTAAAGGAAACCGCCCTGGGTTTTTCCCTGGGGCTTCTTCTAACCTTCTGGAAATGCGCCCTCATCACCAAGGCCCTGGGGGCCCTTCTCTGGCTAGCCGCCGGTCTGCGCTGGGCTTTCGGAGCTTTTGCCTTGGCACTCCTCTACGGGAACCTTTACCTGGCCTCCCATTCGCCGGCCGAGTTCTCCACTAAAAGAATGGAAATCTCCGGTGAGGTGCTCGCCAGGCGTCCACTCTTCCGGGGAGAGAGCCTCCTGGTTGAAACCCCTCACGGCCAAGGCGAAATCTTCTCCCCTTTAAGTCTTCCGGAATGCGAACCCGGGGCCCGTTTCAAAGCCAGAGTCAGACTTCGCTCACCGGGATACCTCAACCCCTTTGCCCCCTCCCCCGAGATTCGACGGCTCTCGAGAGGTCTTTCCTTTCGCGCGGCCCTCAAAAGGGAGAAAGATATCCTGTGCTTTGCCCCCGAAGGGAAAAGATGGTGGGAAGTCCTGCGGGAAAGGCTCTTCTTCTTTGCGGCCGGGCTTTCTCCGGAGGCTCGGGGTCTCTTTTCGGCCCTCATCCTGGGCGAGAAGACCTTTTTACCCGGAGAACTCCAAGAACGGGTAAAGGCCCTGGGACTTTATCATTTCTTGGCGGTCTCCGGTTTCCACCTAGGACTTCTTTACGCCCTTCTCTACGGGGTTACAAAGCGCCTCTGGCCCCGTCTTTGTCGTTTCTCTGGAGTTCCGGCCCAGATCCCGGCCGCTCTGACGGGCCTTTTCGGGGCGGGCTTCTACGCCGCCCTTTCGGGTTTTCCGCCCTCGGCCCTGAGAGCCCTCACCATGCTGGCCCTTTACACCTTCTCCCGGGTTCTTTTCCGGCGAACCTCGGGGTTCGACATCTTGGCCGGAGCCGTCCTCATATTGCTCGCCTTCTCGCCGGGCAGCATCTTGGATCTCTCCTTCAGGCTTTCGGTGTTGGCGGTCTGTGGGGTCATCCTGGGCCACCGCCTGGCTTCCCTCAGGCTTCGTGGAAAAAATCTCTTTCTACGCTACTCCTTAGAAGCCCTCGCGGTCTCGCTTGGGGCCTGGCTTTTCACCTTTCCCCTCCTTCTCTACACCTTCGGAGAGGTCCCCCTCCTTGGCCCTTTAAACACCGTAATCCTCACCCCTCTCTGGTGTTTTCTTCTCATCCCCGGGGAGATGCTGGCGGCCCTCCTGGTCCCGGTGGCACCGGGTTGGGCCTTGACGCTGACCGAGTTCCTGGCAGAGGTGGCCCGCGCGGGGATCGATCTCCCTCTACCCTCCCCTCTTCTGCGGCCGCCCTGGCCGGTGGGACTTTTCGTACTCTTTCTTCTGACTCTGGCCACGGCCGCTTTCCTAGTGGTAAAAAGAAAAATCTGGCCCGCGATCTCAGCCCTCCTCCTGGCCCTGGCTCTTTTCGTTCTCGGCTGGTGGGTACGGGACAGGTTCTTCTACCTTCTGGCCCTTGATATCGGTAAAGGGAACGCGATCTTGGTGCATCTTCCGGGAAATCGGAACCTGCTTTTCGATGCCGGAGCCCGCTTCGGGGATTTCGACGCCGGGAAACACCTGCTGGCCCCCACTCTCCGCAAACTCGGAATAGACACCCTGGATCTGGTCCTCCTCTCCCATCCGGATCTCGACCACACCGGTGGACTCCCCGCGCTCCTTGGGGAATTCCACCTGAAAAAAATACTCTCTGGAAGATTCCCGAAGTCCTCCTGGGAGAAGATCGGAAGGCCTTTTCCCCTTGAGGAAATCGAGGCTCCACTCTCTCTCAGATTGGGGGAGGCCGAGATCCTCCTTTTTCCGGGAAGCCCCCTTTCCACCAACAAAAACCGGGCCAGCCTGGTGGCCTATCTGGAGTACCGGGGACTTACGGTCTTTTTCCCGGGCGACATCGACACTTCGAGATTCCAGAGGCTTTACCTTTCCCGAAGGCTTATCCCGGCCGAAGTTTTCGTTCTTCCTCATCACGGATCCCGGAGTGGTCTTTTTACTGCGGGCTGGGAAGCCTTAAGATTCAGAATGGCTCTAGTCCTGGCCAGGGGCCGGAAGCATCCTCATCCCCTGGTACGAGAGTGGCTTAAGACCAGAGGATATCCCTTCTACGAGACCGGAAAGACCGGGGCCCTGGCCCTCTTCCTGAGGGCTGGAAGGTTCCTAGTCTGTCCGGAGAGGGATCTTCGTCCGGGCCTTCCTAAAGCCCTGTTATGGCCTTATATTCCTTATGTAACCTCAGACGGCTGCTATAGCTATGAATTTCATACCCTACGAGACCTTTGAACACGGGGCGGACATCGGGGTCCGGGGTTATGGGCACACCCTAGAGGAGGCCTTTGAGAATGGGGCCCGGGCCCTCTTTGCCCTGATGGTGGAGAACTTCGAGGAGATCATCCCGGAGAGGGAAATTTCGCTCGAGGTCTCGGCGGAGCTCCTCGATGAGCTTTTTGTGGTCTGGCTCAACCAGCTTCTGACCGTTTCGGATCTAGAGAACATGGTCTTTCGGGACTTCAAGGTGAACCTCTCCGGGGAGGAGCTCCGGGCCAAGGCCCTCGGAGAACCCCTCGATCCAGCCAAACACCAGCTGGGCGTAGAAGTCAAGGGGGCCACTTTTACCCTGGCTAAAGTGGAAAGACAAGGCGAGTTGTGGGTAGCTCAGTGTGTGGTAGACGTATGAAACCCGCGGTCGAGATCCTGGAGGTTTCATTACCCCGCCCTAGCCTTTCGGATCAGCGCTCGGATGAGAGGCGTCTGCGGGAGGCCCTTCAGGAAAGACTCGGAGAGGCCCCGGAGATTCCGCTTTCCGTGCTGAAAGATCTCCCCGAACGCCTCAGGGCTTCGGATTTCTCGGTTCGAGTCGTACTCGGAAGGAAGGAAAAAGGCCCGGAGGTCCTGGAGGTGAGATCTCCCGAGGACGGAAGACCGATCCTAGGGCTGGGTATTGATCTCGGAAGTACCGGGGTGGCTCTTTACCTGGTGGATTTTCTCTCCCGAAAAGTGGTGCGGAGGACCACCTTTCGCAACCCCCAGATCCCTTACGGAGAGGACATTCTTACCCGACTGCACTTCGCCAACCGCCCGGAGGGTTTGACCGAACTACAGGAGAAAACCCTCCGTGGCCTTAAGGAAGAGATCCGGAAGCTGGCCGGGGAAGATACCGAGCACCTTTACTACTACGCTTTTTGCGGGAACACCACCATGACCCATTTCTTCCTGGGGCTACCCACCCGCTGGCTTTACCGGGAACCCTACATTCCCGCGGCGAACTGGGTGGAAGTTCTCAAGCTCCGAGAGTTGGGCCTTCCGGGGCACTCCGAGGGGCTGATCTTCGTGTTCCCGTCCGGAGGGAGCTATTTCGGAGGGGATCTCATTTCCGGACTCCTCTCGGTGGGGCTTCACCGGAGCACACAGCTCAGCCTTTTCGTGGATGTGGGGACCAACGCCGAGATCGTCCTGGGAAACAGGGAGTTTCTTCTGGCCTGTGCGGGGGCGGCCGGGCCGGCCCTGGAAGGTGGAGTGCTTTCCTGCGGTATACAGGCCCGAGAAGGTGCCATCGAAAGCGTGAGGATCCGGGACGGCCGAGTGGAAGTTCGAACCATAGGCGGAGTCAAGCCTCTGGGGATCTGCGGTTCCGGCACTATTGAGCTTCTGGCCGAGCTCTTTCTCTCTGGTCTGGTCAATCCCCAAGGGATCTTTCAGCCCGAAAAGCTTCCCGAGCGCTTCCGGGAGATCAAGGGAGAGAAGGCCTTTATCTTGGCCTTTGAAGACGAGACCGCCCATGGCCGTCCCATTTACGTCACCCAGGGGGAGATCAAGAACCTCATCCGCTCGAAAGGGGCCATGTACACCATGCTCACCGTGATCTGTGAAAGCCTTGGTGTGAGATTCGAGGACCTGGAGAGGATCTATGTGGCCGGAAGTTTTGGTAGTCACATTGACCCCGAAGCGGCCATCACCATCGGGATGCTTCCGGATCTCCCCCGGGAAAAATTCCAGTCCGTGGGCAACGCCGCGGGGGATGGTACCGTGAAGTTCCTCCTTGAGGGCAGTTTCGAAGAGGTCCGGGAGATCGTCTCCCGGCTAACATACCTTGAGATGAACGTGGAAAACCGCTTCATGCAGCTTCTCACCGGGGCCCTCTTTCTGCCTCACACCAATCTGGAATTGTTTCCGAGCGTAAAAGAAAAAATTAAGGATACGGTATGCCTAAAGTAGCCCTGGTAGGTCGACCGAACGTCGGCAAATCTACCCTTTTCAACACCCTTATAGGGGAACGCAAGGCCGTGGTGGAACGGAGCCCTGGAGTCACCCGGGATCGGGTTTACGGGGAAGCCGAGATCGAGGGACGCCGGATTACTTTCATCGATACCGGGGGCCTTGAGCCGGAAAGCGAAGATCTTCTTCAGAAAGAAACCTTGCGTCAGGCCGAAGCGGCCCTTTCCGAGGCGGATCTCATCCTCTTCGTGGTGGATGCTAAATCCGGTCTTACACCTCTCGATGAAGAGGTGGCTGAGCTCATTCGGACCACGGGCAAACCGGTTATTCTGGTGGTGAATAAGGTGGACAGCCGGAAAGACCTTTTGAATCTCTCCGAATTCTACGCCCTGGGACTCGAACCTCTAGTCCCTATCTCGGCCAAACACCGCCAGGGGCTTGAAGAGCTTCGAAAGCTCCTGCTCGAACTTCTACCCGAAACCCCTGAAGAAGAGACTCCTTTCGAGGGACTGCCTCCCATAAAGGTGGCCATCCTTGGGCGCCCGAATGTGGGCAAGAGTTCTCTTCTCAATCGCCTGGTGGGTTATGAGCGGATGATCGTTTCCGACATCCCCGGCACCACCCGGGACAGTATCGACACCCTGCTCGAGCTCCCGGATGGAAGACGCTATCTCCTGATAGACACAGCGGGCATCCGGCGTCGCCCAAGGATTAAGGCCCGGGTGGAAAAGTTCAGCGTGGACAAGGCCTTCGAAGCCCTGGATCGGGCCGAAGTGGCCCTTCTGGTGCTTACGGCCGAAGAGGGCATTACCGATCAGGATCAGAAGATCCTCTCCCAGATAGAAAAACGTCACAAGGCCTGCATCATTCTGGTCAACAAATGGGATCTTCTTGACGGAAAACGGGAAGAGGGAAACATCCTGCTGGAAAGAATCAAGCACGGAGCCCGGTTCGTGCCTTGGGCCCCCATCCTTACCATCTCGGCCAAAACCGGCCGAAGAGTCCGGGAGATCCTCCCTCTCATCGAGGAGGTCTACGCGGAGTATTCCCGGCGGGTGCCTACCTCTCAGGTGAACCGGGTGCTGGAGGAAATCAGGAAGGAAAGGACCCTTTACACCCCCTCGGGAAAGAGATTAAAATTTTATTACGCCACGCAGGCCGAAATCAGGCCACCTACGGTGGTGGTCTTTACGAATTATCCAGAAGAGATTCCCAAAAGCGTGGAGCGTTTTATAAAGAACCGGTTGCGCACCTATCTGGGTTTTGAAAAATCCCCTCTCAAGGTCGTTTTCAGACCCCGCCGTTAGGGCTGCATGTCGCGCACTATTTACGGTCAGACCACCGGCCTTAGCCCCAGCGAAACCAGGGCTCTGGAACGCCTTTACCGGCGAAGGGTCCCTCCGGACTACCTCATCACCCATGAACTATGTCGGGAGCTGGCCCAGCTTTCCCACACTTTGAATCGCCAGATCGGTGTCTTGATCAACCGCCGGGGCGAGATCGAATACGTCATCCTGGGGAGTTACCATCAGATCGTGATTCCAGAGATCGCCAGAGCCCGTAAGGGCCCGGGCCGTCTACTGGGGCTCCGGTGTGTCCATACCCATCTTTCACACGAAGGCCTGGATCAGGACGATCTCCTGGACCTGGCCTTCCTCCGGCTCGACACCATGACGGCCCTTGAAGTGCGAGAAGAGGGGCTTCCCGGGCGCCTCCACACGGCCTATCTCCTGCCCCGTCGGGAGGAAAACGGTTATTACGGCTACTTAGAGCCCCGCTATCCCTGGGAACTCGAGGGAGATTTCCGGGATCTGGTGGAATCCCTGGAAGAAGAGCTTGAGAGGGTGCGCCCCCTGAAGGAGGTCAGCGATCGGGAGGATCGGGCCCTGCTGGTGGCCGTGCACCCCGGACCGAGATTCCTCATGGAAGAACGCATGTCGGAACTGCGGGAGCTCGCCCGCACCGCCGGAGTAGCCGTGGTGGGCGAGGTCCTACAGAGACGGGCTGCTCCGGATCCCCGTTACGTGGTGGGCAAAGGCAAACTCTCGGAGATCATCATCCAGGCCATGCAGACCTCAGCCAACCTCCTGATCTTTGATGGGGAACTCAGCCCCTCCCAGGTGAGGGCCCTTACCGAGATCACGGATCTCCGGGTCATCGATCGCACCCAGCTCATCCTGGACATTTTCGCCCAGCGGGCGAGAAGCCGGGAGGGCAAGATCCAGGTGGAGATGGCCCAGCTGCGCTACATGTTACCCCGCCTGAGGGCCAAGGACGACGCCTTCTCGCGGCTTACTGGAGGTATCGGAGGCCGCGGACCGGGAGAGACCAAACTCGAGGTGGATCGCCGGCGGATCCGGGAGCGTATTGCCCGCCTGGAAAGAGAACTCCGGGAGATCTCCAAACAGCGCAGTCTGCGACGCAAACGCCGCAAGCGCAGAGGGCTTCCGGTGGTAGCTCTTATAGGCTATACCAACGCCGGCAAGACCACCCTCCTGAATACCCTCTCCCGCGAGGACTTCCTGGCCGAGGACAAGCTCTTTGCCACTCTGGATCCCGCCACCCGCAGAGTCAGGCTTCCCAACGGAAAAGTGGCCCTCTTCACCGACACCGTGGGGTTCATTCGTGATCTCCCCAGGGATCTTAGGAAGGCCTTTCAGGCCACGCTGGAGGAACTCTACGAGGCCGATCTCCTTTTGCACCTGGTGGATGTAAGCCACCCCCATTTCGAAGAACATATTGAGGCCGTGGAAGAAATCCTTGACGAGATGGATCTTTCTCGTATTGATCGCCTTCTGGTTTTCAACAAGATCGACCGGGCTTCTCCCGAAGAAGTCAGAGCCTACCAAAATCGTTACCAAGCGGAAGCAATTTCGGCCATAAATCCTGAAACCCTCCCTCCTCTACTCTCTCGGATTGCGGCTTTCCTTGACAGAAAAGCGGCGGCGTGATACCCAGAAAACGGCCAAATTCTATTCTGAAGGAGGGAGGAGATGAGCAAGATCTACGTGGCCGGTCATAAGAGTCCAGATACGGATTCCATCTGTTCGGCTATAGGCTACGCCTATCTGCGTAACCAGCTGGTGAAGGCCGGGCATCCTTACGCCGCCACCCATAAAGAAGAGGCGGTGGCAGTTCGTCAGGGAGATTTGAACCCTGAGACCGAGTTTGTCCTCAAGCATTTCGGTATCGAGACCCCTGAACTCATGACCGACGGGGCCGGTAAAAAAGTCGTGTTGGTGGACCACAGTGAGCGTGGTCAGACCCTAGACAACATCGATCAGGCCGAGATCATTGCCATCATCGATCACCACAAGATCGGTGATGTAACCACGCCTAACCCCATCGTCTTCATCAACATGCCTACCGGATGCACGGCCTCCATCGTGAAGGCCCTTTTCGACTTCTTCAAGGTGGAGATCCCCAAGGAGATCGCGGGCATTCTTCTGGCGGCCATCCTGAGTGACACCGTGGCCTTCAAGTCCGTAACCACCACCGACTTTGACAAGAAGGCCGCCGAGGATCTGGCCAAGATCGCCGGCATCGACGACATGATGGCCTTCGCCATGGAGATGTTCAAGGCCAAGAGCGATGTCTCCGGCAAGAGCCCGCGGGATCTCCTCTATCGCGACTTCAAGGACTACACCATGGCCGGCAACAAGGTCGGAGCCGGACAGATCGAGGTGGTGAGCCTCGATCTGCTAGCCGAGGTTAAAGACGCCATCTACGATGAGATGCAAAAGGTTAAATCCGAGGGCGGCTACCACACTATCGTTCTCATGCTGACCGACATCATGAAGGAGGGCACGGAGCTCCTGGTGGTTACTGACGATCCCTCGGTCATCGAAAAGGCCTTTGGAAAGAAACTCGAGGGCAAGAGCGTGTGGCTCGACGGTGTTATGAGCCGTAAAAAGCAGGTGGTGCCGCCGCTGGAGAAGGCTTTCGGCGCCTAAAAAGCCCTTTTGCTAGATAAGGTCAAAGGGGCGGGGGTACCCCCCGCCCCTTTTTATTCTCCCTCTCGCAACCTCTTAGCGATCTCCCGGGCTACCTTTTCTCCGGAAAGGAGCATTCCTCCGAAGATAGGCCCCATGCGGAAGGATCCGAAGGTGGCGTTGGCGGCCATACCAGCCACGAAGACTCCGGGGTAGACTTCTCGGGTGTTTTCAAGAGTGGTGGTCTCCGCCACCTCAGCCCAGAGAGACCGTTCTCCCTCGATCTGCCCGCTGGGGGTCATGAGCTTCACGCCCATCTTTTTCTGCATCACGTGAAGCACGGAAAGCTCATGGCCGGTGGATTCGATCACATACTTGGCTCTTACCGCCAGGGGATCCACGTGGAGTCCGCCCATCTCCACCGCGGTCCAGTTGATGACCAGGCCCACCACCCGATTTTCTCTGACCATCACGTCTTCCACGCTGATAAGGTTAAAGATGTAAGCTCCGGCCCTGCGAGCCGCATACCCTAGGGCGCAGACTGCTTCCACGGAGTCTGCAGTGTAGTAATTTTCCTGCCAGGGTTTGACCGCAACACCGATCTCCTGAAGAAGCCGGGCCCCCTCTTCCTGAACCACCACTTCGTTGAACATCATGCCTCCGCCCCACATTCCACCACCTATGGAGAGTTTCCTCTCGAAGACCGCTACCTTGAAGCCCTCCTTGGCCAGCTTGTAGGCCGCCATCAGGCCCGACGGGCCGGCCCCCACAATGGCCACGTCAAGGTTCAGGGCTTCCTTGAGTTTTTCGGTGAACTTTTCCACAATGGCCTGCGTGATCTTCACCTCATCAAGCGCCATAGGAGCCTCCTTCTGGGATTATTTCCGGCAAACTATAAACGGGCTTTCAATAAGGGACAATAGGAAGTGAAAATTTTCAATTTCAATCAAAAATATCTACCAGTTTCAGATGAATATCCACGGCCCGGGCCGAATGGGTGAGTCGGCCTACAGAAACGATATCCACCCCGGTTTCCGCGATGGACCTCACGTTCTCGAGCGTGACTCCTCCCGAAGCTTCAAGGATAACCTCCGGCCTGAGAGCGCGGGCTAGTTTCACCGCCTCCCGGAGTTCCTCCGGGCTCAGATTGTCGAGCAAAATCACCTCGGCCCCTGAGGAAAGGGCCTCCCGAAGCTCCTCCATGTTTCGGACCTCGATTTCTATCCGGAAAACGTGGGGGCCGGCCGCCCTCGCCCTCTCTACCGCTTCTCTTACCCCTCCACAGGCCACAATGTGATTGTCCTTTATGAGGATACCTTCCGAGAGACCGAAACGGTGATTGCCCCCCCCTCCCACCTTCACGGCATACTTTTCAAGATACCGGAGACCAGGGATAGTCTTTCGGGTTTCCACGATTCTCACCGGCAATCCCTCCACCGCTTTCACAAACTGCCGCGTAAGAGTAGCGATCCCGGAGAGGTGCTGTAGGAAATTGAGGGCCACCCGTTCCCCTTTCAGGATGGATCTCACCTTCCCGGAGACTTCAAACAGTACGGTGCCGCTGGCCACCTCTTCACCTTCCCCTATCCGCCTTTTCACCCGGAGCTCAGGATCTACTACGCGAAAAACCTCCTCCGCGATCGGCAGGCCGCAGACCACAAGCTGCTCTTTGGCCCGGGCTACCGCCCGCCCGCAGAGCCCCTCCGGCACCACGGATTCGGTAGTTACATCTCCGAAAAAGAGATCCTCCTCAAGGGCTCTTTTTACGATCTTCCGCAGCAAAAAAGACTCAAGAGACATATTGAGAATTCTAGTCTTTCCCTGCGGCGAGGGTCAAGCGATAAGGTCTGTTCAAAAATTTGACACCATCCCTTTTCCCATGCTATGAGAAGAAATATGCAGGAAATCATAGGAAAAAGCCCGGCCATTCAGAGGGTCTTTCAACTCATCGAAAAAGTGGCCCCCACGGAGAGCACGGTCCTCATCCTGGGGGAATCCGGGACCGGAAAAGAACTGGTAGCCCGAGCTATCCATGCCAAAAGCCGACGCCGAGAGGGGCCCTTTATCCCGGTCAACTGTGGGGCCATCCCGGAGGAGCTCCTTGAAAGCGAGCTTTTCGGATACGAGCGAGGGGCCTTTACCGGGGCCAACCGGAGCAAGCCCGGCCGTTTCGAACTGGCCCACGGAGGGACCATTTTTCTGGACGAAATTGCCGAAATGAGCCCCAAGCTCCAGGTGAAGCTCCTGCGAATCCTTCAGGAAAGAACGGTGGAAAGACTGGGGAGCGAGCGCGCCATTCCGGTGGACATCCGGATCATCGCGGCTACCAACCGCGACCTCGAGCAAGAGGTAGCCGAAGGTCGTTTCCGGGAGGATCTCTATTTCAGGTTGAATGTCATTCCCATAAAATTGCCCCCTCTTCGGGAAAGGAAGGAGGATATCCCTCTGCTAGTGGAATACTTCCTGGCCCGGTTTTGCGAAAGAGAAGAGGTTCCCCTTAAACGGTTTTCGGAAAAGGCCCTGAAAAGACTCGTGGATTACCATTGGCCGGGCAACGTGCGCGAGCTGGAGAACCTAATAGAAAGACTGGTTATCCTCACCGAAGGAGACCTTATCGAGGAGGATGATCTTCCCGACCACATCAGGGCCTCGCATCCCTCGACTAATCCTATCCTCAAGGAATTTCCGGCCGAGGGGTTCAGTCTCCCTCAGGCCTTGAGAGAATTCGAAAAAAGCCTCATCCTTCGGGCCCTTGAAGCCTCCGGTGGCGTGAAGAGCCGAGCGGCCAAGCTCCTCGGCAT
Source organism: Thermosulfurimonas sp. (assembly GCA_015487645.1). Classification (GTDB taxonomy): domain Bacteria; phylum Desulfobacterota; class Thermodesulfobacteria; order Thermodesulfobacteriales; family Thermodesulfobacteriaceae; genus Thermosulfurimonas_A. The sequence continues at coordinate 32,413 of WFPH01000150.1, forward strand.
AAAGCGCACCACCCTTATCGAAAAAATGAAACGCCTGGGATTGGAATAGGTTAGGCCCGGTTTTTGCATAACTCCTCACTGAAAATGAACGCGCGCGGTCGCCTCTTCATCATAATGGTCCTGGCGCTACTGATCGGCTTAGGTCCTCTTGGGGCTCAGGAGAGTCCCGAAAAGGACCCGGCCTGGTGGCTCTCACAGGCCTGGTTTGCTTATGAACAGGGGGACTTTTTAGGGGCCCTCTATATCGTTAGAGAGGCCCGTACCCGCTTCCCCGATCGCGGGCGCGAACGGTTTGCGATACTCGAAGCCCGGATCTTGTATGACCTGGGCAAGCCAGAAAAATGCGTAAAAATATTGGGCCCGCTTTCCCTTTCCTACGAGCTTGCTCCGGCGGATCTCCTTATTCTGGCCAAAGCCTACCTGGCCCTCAAGAACCTGGGCAACGCCCTCTTTTACGCGCGATTGGTGGAAAAGAAGGCCCAACGGCCAGAACTTATCTGTGAGGCCAGGGCCATAGCAGCCAAAGCCTATCTGAAAAACAAGCTCCGGCGGAAAGCCATCCGCAAGGCCCGAGAAATCCTGCAAGGTTCCTGCTCGGATGAGGTGGTGGCCAAGGCTCTGGAAATCCTCCTGGAGGCTGGAATTTCCCCTAAAGAAATCCAGGGGTATCTCGCCCGCAATCCCAACCTGAAGCTCTATGCACCCAAGATCTTTAAATACCTGGGGGACAGGCTCCTGGCCGAAGGCAAACTCGCCGAGGCCGAGAGGTCTTATTTCCGATATCTCAATCTTTCCGGCAAAGAGGACGAGGCTCCCCCTATATTCTTAAAACTTGCGGAAGCAGCCTTTCATCAGAACCGTTTGCGCAAGGCCCGACTTTACTATAAGCTACTGGCCACGGTCTGGCCCCACCGTGACGAAGCCCAGTTTGCCAAGTTTAGGCTATATCACCTCGCCTACATCCTCAACAAGCGCCTGGGACTTCCTACTCTAAAACAGCGCAAAGCTCTCATTCCCATCATCAATGACCTCCGCCGAAAGCATCCCGAAAATCCTATCACTCAGGAAGCCCAGGCCTTTGAAATTGAGCTTTATCTTGAGGACAAAAAGCCGGAAAAAGCTTTTGAGACAGCTATAGACTTCGTGCGGAAGTACCCTCGGTCAAAACACCTGTCCAAAGTCTATCAGCTTCTCTGTGAGGCCGACAATCTCTATCTCACCCGTTTATTTACCGAAAAGGACTACTTTAAGATAATAGACCTTCACCGACACTACCGGGAATTCGCTAGAAAAGCCACCTGCGGGGCCCATTTTTATTGGCTAGGCAAAGTCTACGAAGAATTTGCCCTCGATACCAAAAGGGATTGCTATTTTTTACAGGCCTTTGAATGGGGCGTTCCCAAAGTCTATCGGCCCGAACTTTACCTCACTCTAACTCAAGAGGCCCTAAAAGAAAAACACTTCTCGGAGGCTAAAGATTTGTTGGAGTCTTTTCTTAAGGAATTCCCCTTTTATCAAAAAAATCCTCGCTACCTTTATCTTGAAGCCCTTTACCATTATCGAACCGGCAACCTCCAGCGGGCCCAGAAAATCTTTGAAAACCTCTTCACCCAAAAAGGGCTCCCCAAGTCCTTGCGCCAAAAGATTTTAGGGACCTATTTTTCCCTGGCCCTCGCTACCAAAAATATAGATCTGGCCTTGAAGATCCTTGAAGCGCCGGATTTTCGCAGCACGGATAACGATTTCGCTTTTCTCATTCAGTTGGCCCTGGAAAATGAAGATTATCTGCGGGCCAAACTGATCCTGGAGAAAGCCAGGAAGCGCTTTCCTGATTCGATCACCCTCAAG
>WFPH01000151.1 GCA_015487645.1 Thermosulfurimonas sp.
AAGATCAGGAGGGCGTTTTTCCCCTGGATATCGACCCGGCGGAAGAACCCGAGAAGATCAGGGAGCGTATAGAGAAGACCCTGGCCTCGGCCGACCAGGGCCAGGGGGTGCTCATCCTCACGGACCTTTTCGGCGGCACCCCTTCCAATTTCGGTCTGGCCTTTCTGGAGGAGGGGCGGGTGGAGGTGGTCTCGGGGGTCAATCTTCCCATGCTGATCAAAGCCCTGCAGCACCGAGAACTGCCCCCGAAGGATCTCGCGGCCCTGGTAACCGAGGCCGGCAAGAAGGCTATCGTGAGGTCAGCGGTCTTTCTTGAGAGTTGATGTCGTTCAAGATCAGAAGGGCCCGTCCGGAGGATTTGCCGGAGATTCTGCGTATTGAAAGATTTTCGTTTCCTTCTCCCTGGAGTGCAGAGCATTTCAGGAAAGAGTTTGAAAAACCGTATACCATTTTCCTGGTGGTTGAAAGGGCAGGGAGCATTCTCGGTTACGGTTGTTTCTGGCTGATGGCGGGGGAGTTGCAGGTAGCCAACCTGGCTGTGGATCCGGACTGGCGCGGAAAAGGTCTTGGGGAGGCCCTTCTCAGGGAAGGCTTGCGCCTGGGGCGGGCCGGGGGCGCTCGGAGGGCCCTGCTTGAGGTCCGGGCAGGGAACCTGGCCGCCCGTAGACTTTACGAAAAGGTGGGCTTCAAGATAGAAGGCCGGCGAAAGGCTTATTACCGGGACACCGGCGAAGATGCCCTCCTGATGGGGGCTTTCCTTGACTGAGGGCCGATAAAACTTACCATGTAAAACGGAAATAAGAAATATAGGAGAGGATGCGATGGGGGTGAGGATAGGGATTAACGGTTTTGGACGCATTGGGAGGGCCGTCCTCCGGGCGGCTTATCGTTATCCGGAATTCAAAGACCTTGAGATCGTGGCCATCAACGATCTTACGGATGCGGCCACTCTGGCCCATCTTTTGAAATACGATTCGGTCTTTGGCCCCTTTGCCCATGAGGTCAAGGCGGACGAAAAGGCTCTTTATGTGGATGGCCGGGAAATCCGGGTTTTTCAGGAGCGCGAGCCCTCGGCCATCCCCTGGCGCGAGGCAGAGGTGGAATATGTCATAGAGGCTACGGGCCGCTTTACGGATGGGAACCTGGCCCGGGGACACCTTTCCGGAGGGGCACGCAGGGTGATTATAACGGCTCCGGCCAAAAATGAGGACGTAACGGTGGTCATGGGGGTCAACGAGCACGAGTACGATCCGAGGAAACATCAGGTGGTCTCGAACGCTTCCTGTACCACCAACTGCCTGGCTCCGGTATTGAAGGTCCTTTTAGATCGATTCGGGGTCAAGAGAGGGTTTATGACCACGGTGCATGCCTACACCAACGATCAGCGCTTGCTTGATCTGCCCCACAAGGATTTGCGTCGGGCCCGGGCCGCGGCCCTCAACATGATCCCCACCAAGACCGGGGCCGCGGTGGCGGTGGGGAGGGTCATTCCGGAGCTTCAGGGAAAGATCGACGGTATGGCTGTGCGCGTGCCCACCCCGGATGTTTCCCTCATCGATCTCACGGTGGAGGTGGAGAAGGAGACTATGGTCCCGGAGGTCAACCAAGCCTTTCGGGAGGCCGAGAGCCGCTACTTGCGCTACATTGAGGAGCCTCTGGTCTCCCAGGATCTTCTCGGCGATCCCCACTCGGCCATCGTGGATGGCCTCTGCACCAAGGTCATCGAGGGAACTATGGTCAAGGTCCTGGCCTGGTACGACAACGAGTGGGGTTACTCCAACCGGATCCTTGACCTAATCCTTTACATGCGCTCCAAAGAAGGTTAATGACGGCCTTTACCTCCAAGGCTCTGCTGGCCAATCTGGCCGAGACCGCGGTCGGAGAGATCCGCCCGGACGAGCGTCACCTGGTCCTCACGGAAGCGGTCTCGGGCTACCGAGGGCTTGAGAAGCAGGCTGAGGAGCTCCTCAAGGAGGCCCATCATCCTTATCGCAATCTCAAGCTGGTGCTGGCCGATCTTCGGTCCTTTGCCCTGAAGAACCTGCGGGTCATCCTGGCCCACGAGAAAGGGCCGCAGGCCCTGTGGGTAATTACCGACATCTTTTTTTGGGGCTTTGCGGAGAAGAAAAAGGAATTCTGGTCTCAGGCCGGAGAGGGGCTTTTTTCCGTGCTGGAGAAGGCCTTCGAGGTTTTGGAGGAGAAGGCCTGGCCCACCTTTCTTCCGGTCTTCGAAGGGGTTTTTGAAGCCCTCTGCGGGCTTCCAGAGGACCGCTGGCAGGCCTTCCTGGAAAGCTACTATTCTTTCAAGCGACTGGCGGAAAAATACCTCCAGAGGAGTCCCCTTCCGCCTCCGTCAAGCCTCCTGGAACTGGTGAGGCGGGCCCTCATCCTCACCTATCGAACCTGGCTTAAGACTCCTGATCCGGCGAAGTTCTTTCCGGAGGTGGAGGGTTACGCCGAAATCGTTCGCCCGGTGTCTCACCGAACCTTACGGAAATACTTGAAATCCCTGGAGAAGAAAGACTCCCCGGCTCTGGAAGATCTCCTCACCTTTCCGGATCACCTGGATCTCATCAAGATCTTCAGGGAAATCCCGGCGAAACTCGAGAGGCTCTCAGCCAGGATCGATCAGGAGGATCTTAAACTTCTCTTTCTCTTCAAAATGGCTGAAAACCCCGCCCTCTCTCTTA
>WFPH01000152.1 GCA_015487645.1 Thermosulfurimonas sp.
AATTCCAGGAGTTCGAATCTCCGGAGTGTTTCGGGACAGCCGCGGCGAAGGAGCACCCTGGCCCCGGCCGAAGGGGTTGCGGAAATGATGAGGTGCGTGGCGAGCCCATAGGCGGCGAGCCCGCAGACGAGAAAAACCGGAAGGATTCCGAAAAGAATCTTTGCGGAAGGCCTCCGGGTCATCCGGTATGCCGGGGATCCTCGGAGTTTTTACCGGGATGGTTAATCTTCAGGGACCTTTCGGGGGGAGCGATCAGGGGGATTCTCAAACCTCCCCTGACAACACAGCGGTCGTCCAGAACAACGGCCTCCGGCGGAAGTCCCGAGAGCACGGTGTCCAGATATTTCCGGACGGTCTCCGCCACCTCCTCCGGGCGGACATTCTCTCCGGAAAGGGCCTTTTTAATAGCCCGATTCCTGATACTGTCCACCAGGCCGTCGAGATCCACCACATAGATCCGGGAGACCGCGAGTTTTTCCCGCAGGGGCTGAACCACCGCCCGGTGATAGGTATAGAGAATCAGAAAAAGGGCCACTACGAAGGCCAGAACGAGATCGAGAACGTTGAGCTCAATTCGAAATTTTCGGTCCTTTTTCTTTTCGGTTCGCGGTCTTGCCATCTTTTCCGGCCTCCTGCACTTTTCGCCCTTCCGAATCCGCCAGACGCGGCTTCCGGTACAGGATCTCCCTTTCCGGGATCTTGCGGAGCACCCACCGGGGTTCATCGAGCATGAAGAACACATAGTGTGGTGCCACGTAAATTCTTCCGTCGGGGGTTCCAAGAACGAGCGCCCGCATCACTTTGGGCGGAAGAAGTACCGGCGTTTCCGGATCCCCGATGAGATCCTTCAGTTCCTCGAAGAGCCGTGCACGGTAGCCAGGGGCTTCCGTGGCCTGCGGGGTATCCGTAGTCTCTCCCGCGGCTCGTTTGCGGGCCTCAAGGAGGTCCCGGTGTTTTTCCTCCCATTTCTTGCGTTTCTTCTGCCATTCGGGATCAAACTTTCTGGGATCGATCCCGTGAACGGAGTCCCGGTAAGCATCCACGGGGGATTCACAGATTCCCCCGTAGGTAGGAGGACACGAGAATTCGCTTTTGTACGGTGTTACGCCACATCCTGAAAGCAGCGTCCATAAAAGGAAAACGGAAAGAGCTCTAAAGCCCGGCCAGAGCCAGGATCTCCGGATCCCCTTTGCGGCAGCCATTGCGACCTCCGAGACAGTGTTTTCTTATGTGGAGTTCCACCCCTTCGTCGAAGACGACCACCACCCTTTTGCCCGCCCCGACCTCTATGACCGGAAAGGCCTGGCGGGCCATATCGAGATAGAACCGGGAGATGCTGCGGGCGGCGGTGGAGATACCCTTGCCCACTCCGGCTCTGGTGGCCTCACCGGGGTTGAGCGTTCGAAGCTCGCCCGCGGCAGTGGTGGTGAGATCGTAGGCGGACTGGCTGTAAGCCTCTCCGAATCCCTCGAGAAACCCGGCAATGAATGACCTTGCAAGCAGCGCCCCGGCCTTCGTGACCACGCGTCCCCTGAGACCTATTTTCCCATCCTCATCTACCACGAAACCTTTGACCTTTTCGTCTATGACTGAGGCTCCATCCCGGGCTATGCAGGAAAGCCTGAGAAGCCTGAGATGGGCTCTTTCGTCCGCGAGATTGCCGTAACCTTCCGCAATCACAAAACATCCCTTCAGATCCTGCTTCACCTCGTTCGGGAGGATGGCGAGATCCCTCAGTCTCAGGAAGGTGCGGATTGGTTCCGACTTGGCGGCCTCCATCGTGGGAGCGGCAAAACCCGATATGAGGTCCGCCTCAACGAAGGAAGGCGGAAGATAGACCACGTTCTCTTCCTTGGACTTCCTATCGGTGGTGGTCCTGGAAGTTTGTTCTCCTTTCCCTTTCATGGCCGGAGCGCCCTGGTGACCGATGTCACCGATCACTCTGGGTTTCTGACGCACGGCTTCCGCGGACCGTCCTCCGGAGGGTGGAGGTGGAACCCGGAACCCGGGTGAAATGCCGCCTCCTCCGGGAGGGTGCTCTCCATTTTTCAAGGCCTCCACCTCCTTCCTCAGGGTTTCGATCTCACGGAAGACATCTTTCCTTTCCGCCTCCTTCTTTTCGGACAATTTCCGCTTCAGGACTTTGAGTTCCAGGCTCAGGCGATCGAGGCGCTTCTCTAGGGCCTTCACCCGGGCCGTGGTCTCGTAATAGAGGGATTTCTCGAGGTATCCGAGTCTGGGCTGAATTTCACGGAAGCCCGTTGCGTTCTGCGTGGGGGAAACCGAGTGCGGTTTTTCACCGCGGGAGTAATAAATAAGCGTGGCAATTACGGCGAATCCTGCTATGAAGAGGAATCTAACAATCTTCTGTCTTTTCTCCGGGGGCATGCCCTCGAATTTTTCCCGGAGCTTCGCGATCACGATC
>WFPH01000153.1 GCA_015487645.1 Thermosulfurimonas sp.
CCCTGGGACTCGATCCGGTGGACGTGGCCCGGACGATCCTGGCCCAGAATCAGGCCCGGGTGGTGGGTAAGTATCGCCAGGGCTCCTACACCTTTCAGGTAAGGCTGGCCAACTTTTTTGCCGATCTCCGGGATCTGGAAAACACTGTGGTCTCAGTGGTGGCCGGCCGTCCGGTCTACCTGCGGGACGTAGCCCGGATCGTAGACGGGCCGGAGGAACCCGAAAACTATGTCTTCATGGTGCCGGGGCCGGCGGCCCGGGAAAAGGGGCTGTCTGGAGAGCCCGGGAAATTCTACCCCGCGGTCACCCTCGCCATCGCCAAGCGCAAAGGCTGGAATGCCACCCGGCTGGCGGAGAAGATCATCGAGAAGGTGGAGCTTCTCAAAGGGGATCTCATCCCGAAAGACCTTAACGTTACGATCACCAGAAATTACGGAGAGACCGCCCGAGAGAAGACCAACGAGCTTCTCGAGCATCTTCTCATCGCCACGGTCTCGGTGGCGGTGCTGATTGCGATCTTCCTAGGGGTCCGGGCCAGCCTGGTGGTGCTGGTGGCGGTGCCGGTGACCCTGGCCATCACGCTCCTGGTTTACTATCTCTACGGCTACACCTTAAACCGCGTGACCCTCTTCGCCCTCATCTTCTGCATCGGTATCCTGGTGGACGATCCCATCGTGGACGTGGAGAACATCGTTCGGCACCTTCACCTTCCGGAAAACGCCGGGCGTCCCTTCCGGGAGGTCATCATTCGGGCGGTGAACGAGGTCCGGGCTCCGCTGATCCTGGCCACCCTTACGGTGATCGCGGCCATCGCTCCCATGGGCTTTGTGCGGGGACTCATGGGCCCTTACATGCGGCCCATGCCGGTGGGGGCCTCGGTGGCCATGCTGCTCTCCATGGCGGTGGCCTTCGTGATCACACCCTGGACCGCCTATCACCTTCTGCCCAAAGACATCCGGCATGAACACCGGGAGACCCTCCTCACCCGGGCCTACCGTTGGCTCATGGGGCATCTCATCCGGAGCGCGCTCTGGCGCTGGAGCTTTCTTTTCCTGGTGGGGGTTCTCTTCCTCCTTTCCTGCTCGCTTATCTATTTCAAGAAGGTCTACGTCAAGATGCTACCCTTTGACAACAAGAGCGAGTTTCAAATCATCCTGAACCTTCCGGAGGGCACCTCTCTTGAGAAGACCCTTCGGGTCAGCGAGGAGGTGGCCCAGGCCCTTCTCAAGGAGCCTTATATCACCGACATGCAGCTCTATGTGGGTACGGCGGCCCCCTTCAACTTCAACGGTCTCATCCGGCACTATTATCTGCGCCGGGGAGACCACGTGGCCGACATCCAGGTGAACCTGGTCCCCAAGCACGCGCGTGACCTCCAGAGTCACGACATCGCCAAACGGGTGCGACCTCTGGTCACGGCCGTGGCCCGGAAGTACGGAGCCCGGGTGACGGTGGCCGAAGTGCCTCCCGGGCCACCGGTCCTCCAGTCCCTGGTGGCCGAAGTATACGGCCCGGATTACGAAAAGCAGATTGAGCTGGCCCGTCGGATCAAGGAGATCTTCGCCCACACGCCCGGGGTGGTGGACGTAGACTGGTACATGACCGAGCCTCAGACCGAATGGCGCCTGGTGGTGGATCGAAAGAAGGCCGCTTTGTCCGGCGTAACACCGGATCGGGTGCGAGAGGTCCTGGAAGTGGCTCTTCGCGGGAAGGTCCTAGGGCTCTTCCACGATCCCTCGGCCAAAGAGGACGTCTTCATCCGCCTGCGATTCCCGGAAGCCGAACGTTCTTCTCTTCCCGATCTCTCGGAGATCAAGGTCAAGAGCCTTTCGGGCCAACTGGTACCCCTTTCCGAGATCGCCCGCTGGGAGAAGGCCGTGGTGCCCCATCCCATCTACCACAAGAATCTCCATCCGGTGGTCTACGTGGTGGGGGACATGGCCGGGAAGGAAGAGGCCCCCATTTATGGCATCCTGAAGATCAACCAGGCCCTTAAGGAACTGCGGGCCCCGGACGGAAGTCCGCTCAAGATCTATTACACCCATTTGCCTTTCTCCGGTCGGGAGTGGGCCGTCAAGTGGGATGGCGAGTGGCAGGTGACCTACGAGGTGTTCCGCGACCTGGGGCTGGCCTTCGGGGCCTGCCTGATCCTGATCTATTTCCTGGTGGTGGCCTGGTTCAAGTCCTACACCGTGCCACTGGTCATCCTGGCGCCCATACCCCTTTCTCTCATCGGGATCATCCCGGCTCACGCCCTCATGGGGGCCTTCTTTACGGCCACTTCCATGATCGGATTCATCGCCGGGGCCGGCATCGTGGTCCGGAACTCCATCATCCTGGCGGATTTCATCGAACTGCGTCTGCGCGAGGGCTACAGTCTCGAGGAGGCCGTGATCGACGCCGGGGCCATCCGTTTTCGGCCCATGCTCCTTACGGCCGCGGCGGTGGTGGTGGGAAGTTTCGTCATCCTCTTCGATCCCATCTTTAACGGCCTGGCTCTTTCTCTCATGGCCGGAGAGGTGGCCTCCACTCTCTTCTCGCGCATGGTGGTTCCGGTACTCTATTACCTGGATCACCGGATCAAGAAGGAGCGCCGTCTGGTCCTTTAGGGCCTTGAATTCCGGGCCCCACGGGGCTAACCTAGGGTAAAACGTGGGGGCCCGGAGAATGCCCGAGGTCTTCTTTTTCAAGCTGACGCTGATCCTTTATGCGGTATCTACGGTGGGCTTTTTTATCTACTTTTACACCCTGCGCCCGGAGGCCCTGAAAGGGGCACGGTGGGTCTTCCTTTCGGGATTTGTCACCCACACCCTGAGCCTTCTTCTGCGGCTTAAGGCCCTCAAGGCCCCGCCGGTGACCTCCTTCCACGAGGCCACCTCCTTTCTCGCCTGGGCGGTGGTGGGGGTTTACTTCTTCCTGGCCTATCGAGGGCCCAAGGTTTACACCCTGGGCACCTTTCTGGCCCCGCTGGTGCTCTTTCTCATGATCGCTTCGGCCATCTCTCCGGCGACCATTCTGCCCCTTCCGCCAGCCCTCCGCAGCTTCTGGCTCCCGATACACGCCACCATTTCTCTCATCTCTTATGCCTTCTTTCTGGTGTCGGCGGTGGCCGGGCTCATGTATCTCATTCAGGAAAGGCAGGTCAAAAGGAAGACCCTGGGCGGGATCTTTCGCCGCTTGCCTCCGCTTGAGTCCCTAGACCGCTTGAACGAACTCTGTCTCAAATACGGCTTCCCCCTTCTTACGCTGGGGATTATCACCGGAGCCCTCTGGGCGGAGGAGGCCTGGGGCTCTTACTGGAGCTGGGATCCTAAAGAGACCTGGTCCCTGATCCTCTGGTTCATCTATGCCGCACTGCTTCACGAGCGTTTGATCGTGGGCTGGCGCGGACGACGGGCGGCCCTCATGGCCCTCCTGGGCTTTGTGGTCTGGATCATCAGCTTTTTTGTGGTAAATCTCTTTCTGTCTGGGCTGCATACCTATGGAAAGTGGACTTAAAGAAAGATTGCTTCTTTTGGGGCTCAACCATCGCACCGCTCCGGTGGAGGTGCGGGAGAGGTTCGCCCTGGAGAAAAAAGGCCGACACCCCCTTAAGCTTCTACGGGATGAGCTTCCGCAGGCCAGTGAAGCTTATTTCCTTTCTACCTGCAACCGGGTGGAGTTCCTGCTGGTTTCGACGGTCCCGGAAGAGGCCTTAAGCCGGCTAAAAGAGCTCCTTTCCCGGGAGACCGGACTGGCCCGGGAGACCTTCGAGCCCCATCTTTACCTCCTGCGGGATCTAGAGGCCGTGCGGCACCTCTTTCGGGTGGCCTCGGGTCTCGACTCTCTGGTCCTGGGAGAACCCCAGATCCTTGGGCAGGTCAAGGAAGCTTACCGGGAGGCCGTCGATCACCGCACCACCGGCCCCATCCTGAATCGACTCTTGCACCGGACCTTTTCCGTGGCCAAGAGGGTGCGCACCGAGACCGGCATAGGTTCTTACGCCGTCTCGGTGAGTTACGCCGCGGTGGAGCTGGCCAAGAAGATCTTCGGTTCGCTGAGGGGTAAAATCGCCCTTCTGGTGGGGGCGGGGGAGATGGCCGAGCTTGCGGCCCAGCACCTTCTGGCGGCAGGGGTGGAAAAGATGCTCGTAGCCAACCGGACGCTGGCCCGGGCTATCGAGCTGGCGGAACGCTTCCGCGGGGAGGCTTACGGTCTGGAGGAGCTTTCGGAGTGTCTGCTCAAGACCGATATCGTGATCTCCTCCACCGGGGCCCCGGGATATGTCATTACCCGGGAGATGGTGAAACCCCTTCTACGCAAACGTCGCCTGCGCCCCCTCTTTTTCATAGACATCGCCGTGCCACGGGACGTGGAGCCCGCGGTGAACGAGCTAGAAAACGTTTATGTTTTTGACATCGATGACCTCAAACAGGTGGTGGAAGAGAACCTCGATCGCCGCCGGCGGGAGGCCATGCGGGCCGAAAGGATTATCGAGGAAGAGGTCCTTAAGTTTGAGAGGTGGCTTCGGGAGCTTGCGGTCTATCCTACCATCAAGGCTCTGCGGGCCAAGGCCGAAGCCATCCGCCAGCGCGAGCTGGCCCGGACCCTTTCCCGTCTGCGAGATCTATCCCCCGAGGAAAAGGAGGCCCTGGAGCTCATGACCGAGGCCATTGTGCAGAAGCTCCTCCACGCTCCCATCACCTATCTGAAGGTGGGCTACCACCGGCTGGGGCGTGAGGCCATCACCACCGTGAGACGGGTCTTTGATCTGGACGAAGATCTGGAAGATCTTTCAGGCGAACTGTTCACCACGAGAGAGAGAGCGGTTCTTAAAGAGGACTAGAAGGGCAGGTCATCGTCCGGCGGGGGTTCCGGCACGGATTCTTCCTTGGTTTCGTTGCTGTATGATCCGAAAGAAGAGCCGACGGTTTCCGTTTCCCTTCGACCATCCAGCATGCGCATATCGCTGGCTACGATCTCTGTAATGTAGCGCCGCTGGCCCTCGCGATCTTCAAAAGAGCGGGTGCGCAGACGGCCCTCAATATAGACCTGCCGCCCTTTGGAGAGATATTCGCCGCAGATCTCCGCCAGACGCCCGAAGGCCACTATCCTGTGCCATTCCGTGTGTTCCTGACGTTCCCCGTTTTTCACCCGGACTTCATTGGTGGCGATCCGAAAGGTAGCCACAGCCTGGCCCTCGGCGGTGTAACGGATCTCTGGGTCGGCTCCCAGACGACCGATAAGAATGACTTTGTTCACGCTCATCTTTAGCCCTCCATGACTTTAAGATAGACCTTGCGGGTGCGGGGCCCGTCGTACTCCGCGAAAAAGATGCGCTGCCAGGTTCCGAGGACCGGCCGTCCATCCTCTACCAGAATGGAAAGACAGGGCCCGGTAAGACTGGCCTTGACATGGGCCGGGGAGTTGCCCTCGAGGTGCCGGTAAGCGTAATCGTAAGGGGCCAGGCGCTCGTATACCCGAAGAATGTCTTCGGCTACCGCCGGATCCGCCCCTTCGTTAATAACCAGCCCGGCCGTGGTGTGAGGCACGTAAAGGAAACAGACCCCACTCCTAACCCCCTTGAGCCGGCGAGCTACCTCCTCGGTAATATCAATGAACTGGGCTCTGGCGGTGCTCTTAACGGTGATAACTTCCATCTCGCCCTCCTTCGCAGATCGATAAAACTATATCTCCTCCTTTTCGGTTGTCAAAGAAATCTTTAAAGGGCATAATGGGCTTTAAAGATCAATTTTCGGAGGGTTGCCCATGCTAGTCAAGGATTGGATGACCGAAGAGGTGATCGTTCTCGATGAGAACGCCTCCATCATGAAGGCCTCCCAGATTATGAAGGAGAACAATATCCGACGTATTCCGGTGGTTAGGGCCGGGAAACTGGTGGGTATTGTAAGCGACCGCGATGTGAAAGAGGCCACACCCTCCAAGGCTACGGCTCTGGATGTGCACGAGCTTTATTACCTCCTTTCGGAAGTCCGGGTGAAGGATATCATGACGCCCGACCCCATCACTGTGAGGCCCGAGGATACCGTGGAGTACGCGGCCGTCCTCATGCTTGAGAATCGCATTTCCGGGCTTCCGGTGGTGGACGAGGAAGGTCACGTAGTAGGCATCATTACCCAGACGGATGTTTTCAAGCTTTTTGTGAATATCACCGGTATCTATTACGGACCTATTCAGATAGGGCTTGAGATCGAAGACCCCGCTACTTTGGACGAGATCACCCGGATCGTGGTGGATCATGGGGCCCAGATCATAAGTATTCTTACTTACCGTGAAGAGGTGGACAGTCCGCGGAGACAGGTCTTCGTGCGCATGAAGGATCTACCGGCCGAAAGGCTCGAGGCCCTTCTCAAGGCCCTTCAGGAGCGTTATCAGGTTCGCTACTGGGCTCGGGATGACGTAAGTCGCATTAAGTCGCGGGACATCAACGCCACCAGAAAAGCCATCTTAGAGGAAAGCCTCGCCGAGGCCTGAGGGGAGGCACCTCCCGGATCTCGGGGGCTTGGGCTTCGGGGTAAGGGAGCCAGATTTCCTCCGGCTGGCCGGAGGGGGTGCGGTCCTTGAAGGGAACGAAGGTGATGCCTTCGGGGACCGGGAAGTCCCCGGTAGAGTGAGGAATGGCCCGCATAATCTCCAGCCATATAGGGCAGGCGGCTCGGCCGCCGGTCTCGAGCCTTCCGAGGGACTTAGGGGTATCGTAACCTACCCAGACGCCGCAGGTGTAGCGGGGGGTGAAGCCGATAAACCAGGCATCCTGGTAAAGATCTGTGGTGCCGGTCTTGCCTCCTGCGGGCACCCCTAAGGCGCGGGCGCATTTCCCCGTGCCCTCCCGGATCACTTCCTTTAGAAAGAAAGTCATGACGTAGGCGGTCTCTGGAGAAAACACCCGCTTTTTCTGAGGAGTAGACCGATAGATCTCCCGGCCCTCCCGATCATAGATGACGGCTATCAGGTGAGGTTGGATCAGTTCGCCCTGATTGGGAAAGATGCTGTAGGCCCGGGTAAGCTCCCAGGGAGAGATTCCGATGGTCCCGAGGGCGATGGAAAGATTGCGGGGAAACCTGGTGGAGAATCCCACCGCCCGCAGGGTCTCTTCCACCTCGCCCAGGCCTAGGGCCCGGGCAATCTTAACGGCTACGGTATTCCGGGAATCCACCAGGGCCGTGCGCAGGGAGATGATTCCCAGGTAGCGGTGGTCAAAGTTTCTCGGCCGCCACAGGCTTTTCGGGTCCTCTCCCGGAAAGACCACGGGCTCGTCCATGACCAGAGAATCCGGTTGAAGAAGTCCATCTTCCAGAGCCCGGGCCCAGAGGAAAGGTTTGAGGGCGGAGCCCGGCTGTCGGCGGGCGAAAACGGCCCGGTTGAACTGGCTTTCCCGGAAATTGCGCCCCCCTATAATGAGCCGAACCTCTCCGGTAGGGTTTTCCAGGCAGACGGCGGCAAACTGGGGAACCTCGCGGGCGCGGTGTCGACGGGGGATCTCCGAAAGTTTCCGTAAGATTCCGGGAAAGGCCTTTTCCTGCCAGGCCAGATCCAGCGTGGTGTATATCCGGTAACCTCCGGTGAAAAGGCGCTCCTTGCCCAGCATGCGTTCCAGGCGTCTCTGGACCACCTGCAGGAAATAACCGGCCCGGGGGTCCGGAGAGAAGTCCATGGGGTTGAGCTTTAAGGGGGTATTCCAGGCCTTTCGGGCGGTCTCCCAGGTGATGTACCCCTCCTCGGCCATCCGTTTGAGAACGTAACGGCGGCGTTTTAGGGCGGCCCTAGGGTTCCGGAGGGGGTTGTAGCGGCTGGGAGCCGGGGTGAGCCCGGCAATGAGAGCGGCCTCGGGAAGGGTTAGTTCCCAGACGTGCTTTCCGAAGTAGGTGAGGGCGGCGGCCTCCACTCCGTAAGCGCCGGCTCCGAGATAAATGTGGTTGAGGTAAATGTTCAGGATTTCGTCTTTGGATAAGGCCTTGTCGATCTGCCAGGCCAGGATGGCCTCTCGGATCTTGCGGGAGAGGGTCCTTTCACGGGAAAGAAGTAGGGAACGGGCCACCTGCTGGGTGATGGTGCTGCCTCCCTGAACCACCCGTCCGGCCCGAATATCAGCCATCAGGGCCCTGAGAATGCTGATGAAATCTACGCCTTTGTGTTCATAGAATCGGGCGTCTTCGGCGGCGACAAAGGCCTGGATGAGGTAAGGAGGCATCTTCTCGAGGGGTACCGGAAAGCGCCTCTCGCGATACCAGTAAGCGATGGGAGTGCCATGGCGGTCGTAAACCGTGGTCACGGCCGGCGGCCGGTAGTGCTTGAGGGCGGAGATGTCCGGAAGTTCCAGACTGAGGTAGAAGTAAAGACCGACGAAGATAATACCCAGGGCTACCGCCGCCGCGGAAAGGAAAAGGATGGAAAGATGATAGTAAGAAATCTTCATTTTTCCGGTCTGGCCTTAAGGGTGCGGAGGCGGTTTACCGCGGCCGCGATCTCAAACCGTCTCACATAAGCCAGGTCTCCTCCAGGCTCCCGGCAGAAGGCCTTGAAGCCTTTTCGGTGCAGTTCCTCTTCCACCTCTTTCACCGCCTCCGGCAGGAGTTTCCCCGAAAGGAGTTTTTCTCGCAAGCGGGGAAAGATCATCCCTAGGGTCCGCACTTGATCCGCGGAGACCAGCTGTTCCACCGCCGAAAGGTCGATTTTCTCCCGGGCCAGAACCAGACCCTCAAGGCCCTGGACCTTGATCTTCAACGTTCCCGGCGGGAGCCCGTCCGAGATCACCCTTCGGGCGGGTAGGCGCTCAAAGGGCCGCGGGCGTTCGATCTTCCGGTGAGAGGGAAAGGCCTCCACGATCTTACGGGCCTGAGCCGTGACCACCCGGGGCCGGAAGTGATCCATGGCGATCACGGTGTCGGCCACCTCCAGATAGTCTCCGGAGCCCCCCATCACCAGCACCGTGGAGACCCCGAATCGTTCGTAAAGCTCCCGCACCCGGTCGATGAAGGGGGTAATTGGCTCTTTTTCTTTGGCTATGAGGGCCTGCATGCGGGCGTCCCGGATCATGAAGTTGGTGGCCGAGGTGTCTTCGTCCAGAAGGAGCACCCTGGCTCCTACTTCAAGGGCCTCCATGATGGCTGCGGCCTGACTGGTCGACCCCGAGGCGCAGGGGGTCTCGAAGTTCTCCGTACTTTTCCCAAAGGGCAGGTTGTTGATGAAAGGCGAAATGTCTACTCCGGCCACGGAGCGACCATCTTCGGCCCGGATCTTGACCGTCTCGTAACGGGAAACTACCAGTTCCCGACCATCTCCAGGGCGGTGATTGTAGATCCCGAGCTCCAGGGCCCGAAGCAGAGTGGACTTGCCGTGGAATCCAC
>WFPH01000154.1 GCA_015487645.1 Thermosulfurimonas sp.
CCGGCCGAAAAGCAGAGTGATTACGGAAGCCAGAAGCGGAAGCCCCGGGATCCAGACTACATAATGCATGGCATCGCTTACATATTTTGCCGTCTCAGCGTGCATGGCCCTACCCCTTGAGCATCTTTACTTCGTCCAGGTGGACTTCCCGGAAACGCTTGTAAAGAAGGACCACCAATGAGAGCCCGATCGCGGCCTCGGCGGCCGCCACCGCAATTACGAAGAAGACCACGATATGCCCGGTTACATCCTGCATCTTGGTCCCCAGAGCCGCCAGCGCCACGTTAGCGGCGTTTAACATGATCTCAATAGAAAGGAGCATGATGATCACGTTGCGACGAGCTACGAAACCAAAGAGTCCCACGGCAAAAAGAGCCAGAGCCAGATAGAGGTACCAGTTAAGAGGTATCATTTCTCCTCCTCCCGAATACGCCTCACCAGCACCACGGCCCCCAGGACCGCCACCAACAGAAGCACCCCGGCGGCCTCAAAGGCCAGGATATGTTCCCGAAAAAGATGTTCTCCCAGAAGGCGGGTGTGCCCCTGAGAAAGGAGGGCTTGGGGGCTGAGACTGCCTTTCGGAGAGGCCGGCGTAAAACCGGAAATTCCCGCCCCGGCTAGCACCAGGAAGAAAAAGATCACCAGAAAGGCCAGGGGATAAGTCCCCAAAAATCTGGGCCACTTAAGCTCCTCCCGGAGATTGATGAGATAGATCACAAAGAGGAAAAGTACCAGCACAGCCCCGGCGTAAACGAGGATTTGAATCGCCGCCAGGAATTCCGCCTGAAGGGTCAAAAAGAGCACCGCCTGATGCAGAAACATCACCAGACCCCAGAGAACGGCCTTGACCGCGTTACGGGAAAAGACGACCAGAAAAGCCGAAGCCAGAATGGCAAAAGCCAAATATCCAAAAAGCACTTTTTCCATATCCTATACCCCCTCGGCCTTCCTCTTGGGAGCCGGGAGCATCTTCTCCGGCACTCCGCGCGGTTTCCAGTAAGGATTGAAGTAAGGTCGCTTCTGAGTCATCAAAAATTCATCCCAGTTGGCCAGCAACCGTTCCTTATCAAAATAGAGGTCCTCCCGACGATAGCCTACGTATTCGTAAAACTCCGTAAGCACAATGGCGTTCACCGGACATACTTCCTCACAGTAACCGCAGAAGACACACCTCAGGACCTCCACATCGTAACGCTTGACTACCAAACGTTTGGTCTCGGGATCCCTTTCGGTCTCGATGTAGATACAGCGCGAGGGACAGACCTTGGCGCAGCGCAAACAGCCTATGCAGCGCTCGCGACCGGTCTCCGGATCCCTCACCAGAGCGTGACGCCCACGGAAACCCGGAGCCACGGGTTTCTTTTCCTCGGGATACTGGACCGTGACCGGCCGGGAGAACATCTTCCTCAGCGTAAGCCACAGGCCCTTGGCAATCTCAGTCAGAAATATAGTCCGGATCGGATTCATCTTCCTCTCCTAAACCCAGAGCTTGATTAGCCCTGTAATCAAGATGTTGAGGAGCGATAGCGGAATCAGGAGTTTCCAGCCCAAGCCCATAAGTTGATCGTAGCGATAACGGGGTAAGGTAGCCCTCACCCAAATGTAAAAGAAAAGCAAGGCGTAGAGTTTCACCAGGAACCAGAAAAAGGGCACCCCCGGGATCTCAAAGGGACCGGACCATCCCCCGAGAAAACAAGTGACCGCCACCGCACTCATGACCACCATGCCGAAATATTCCGCCAGATAGAAGAGCCCGAATCGGATACCGCTGTATTCCACGAAATAACCGGCCACCAGCTCGGTTTCGGCTTCGGGAAGATCAAAGGGCACCCGGTTGGTCTCAGCAATGGCCGAAATCATGAAAACGAAGAACCCTACAATTTGGGGGATGGCATAAACCTTGAAGGGGCTTGCGACCTGGGCCTTAACGATCTCGGCGAGATTCATGGAGCCGGCCATGAGCATTACACCCACCAGGGAAAGGGCCATGGCCACCTCGTAGCTCACCACCTGAGCCGAGGCCCGGAGGCCTCCCAGAAAGGCATATCGCGAATTGGAAGCCCAGCCGGAAAGGATCACTCCGTAGGAGGAAAGAGAACTCAGGGCCAGAATCACTAATAACCCCACATTGACGTTGGCCAGGGCAAACTTTTCCCACACCGGGATGACCGCCAGGCTAGTGGCCCCGGCCACCAGCGAGATGAAAGGGGCGAGATAAAAGAGAGTCTTTTCCGTCCCCAGCGGAACGATGTCTTCCTTGGTAAGAAGTTTGAGAACATCCGCGATGGGTTGCAGCAGCCCCCGAGGGCCCACCCGGTTCGGCCCCAGTCGCTGTTGCATGTGACCTATGATCTTCCGTTCGGCATAAGTGGTGTAAGCCACGTGGAGGAGAGCCACCAGCAAGAGCACCAGGGCTTCCACCACCAGGATGAGACCCGGCATAGCCACTTTAAGGATGCCCTCCATCACCCCTCCTCCTAACGATCACATTCCCCTAGAACTACGTCCAGAGTCCCTATAACCGCAATGATATCCGCCACCATGTGGCCCTTTACCATCTCGGGGATGGCCGAAATGTGCACAAAAGAAGGCGCCCTCACCCTCACCCGCCAGGGCTTCCCCGAGCCATCACTTACGATGTAGTAACCCAGCTCCCCTTTGGGGGCCTCAATAGAGACATAAACCTCGCCTTCGGGCACCACCGGGACCTCGGCCCCTTTGACTAGGAACCCCTTCTTAGGATGGGGTACGGCCTGGGGGGACTTTTTCTTCTCTGGCATTAGAAGATCCGGAGCCCCCTCCGCTACCACCGGCTCGCCTTCGGTCTCCGGAAGTTTGTCCAGACACTGCCGGATGATCCGGTTGGCCTGACGCATCTCTTCCATCCGCACCCGGTACCGATCGTAGGTGTCTCCGTTCCGTCCCACAGGCACCTCAAATTCCACCTCATCGTAAGCGTCATAAGGCTTGAATTTCCTTACGTCATAAGGCACTCCCGAGCCCCGAAGCGATGGCCCGGTAAGTCCCATATTTATGGCTTTTTCCGGAGGAACCACCGCTACGCCCTTGGTGCGCTTGAGCCAGATACGATTCACATCGATCAGGGTCTCATAATCTGTGATACGGGCGGGAAATTCCTCAGTAAAGCGATAGAGTTCCTCCACGATCTCCGGCGTAAAATCAAGCCTCACCCCTCCTATGCGGGTGTAGCTCACCGTAAGCCGGGCCCCGCAGATCTTTTCGTAGATATCGAGCAACCACTCACGGTCACGGAAACAGTAAAGGAAGACCGTCATGGCCCCGATATCAAGGGCGTGGGTGGCCAACCACAGAAGATGGCTCGAGATACGGGCCATCTCGCAGACGATAGTCCGCAGAAGTCTGGCCCGGCGCGGCACACTAAGTCCCAGGAGCTTTTCCACGGCCAGGCAATAACCGGTATTGTTGGCCGCCGAGGAGATGTAATCCAGACGATCCGTGAGGACCAGAGCCTGGCTATAGGTCAAGTTCTCGGAAAGTTTTTCCAGGCCCCGATGGAGATAGCCTATCCGGGGATCGCACCCCACGATGGTCTCTCCGTCAAGCTCTAGGAAAAGGCGCAGCACCCCGTGCGTGGAAGGGTGCTGCGGCCCCATGTTGACCACGAAAGGCTCGTCCCACTCGGGATGCCCAATCTGTTTGCGATGGATCTCCACCGTGGGCGCCATCTTAACCTCCCCTTACCCGCCGATCCCCCCATTCATAGCGGGAAAGCTCCCGGGCCTTCTCCCGTAATTTTTCATACTCGGGCCACTCCTCTTCCAGTTCCAAGGGATGATCCTTGCGCAAGGGGTGACCCGGCCAGTTCTCCGGCATGAGAAGCCGCCGGAGATCAGGATGCCCCTCGAAACGGATACCAAACATGTCGTAGCATTCCCGCTCGAACCAGTTGGCCACCTGCCAGATACTTGTGACCGAGGGCACCCGAGGATCTTCTTCCGGTACCGAAACCTTTATCCTTAAGGGTTCTTTGCGAGAAATAGAATAGAGGTTGTAAACCACCTCGAAACGTTCTTTTTTTTGGCGTTTGCCCTTCCAACCCAAGTAATCCACCCCGCAGAGGTCAGCCAGGTGTTTGAAATCCAGCTCGTCGTGTAGAAAACGCATGATTTCCGGAAGGACCTCTCGATCCACATAGACACTTATTTGATCGCAGGAAACCTCCTCCCCAAGGATGGCCGTCCCGAAACGCTCTCTGAGTTTTTCTACTACGCTCATCTTTATCTCCAGAATCCCCAGCGTCCGGCTTCCTGCCGGATCTTTTCCTGAAGTTTCATGAGTCCGTACATAAGGGCTTCCGGCCTTGGAGGGCACCCCGGAATATAAACATCCACCGGCAGAAACTCGTCGCACCCCTGCACCGTAGAGTAGGTCCGAAAGACTCCCCCGGAACAGGCGCAACTGCCCATGGCGATCACATATCGGGGCTCCGGCATCTGGTCATAGACCCGGCGCACCACCGGAGCCATCTTCTTGGTCACCGTCCCGGCTACGATCAACACGTCAGCCTGCCGAGGAGAGGCCCGAAAGATGATTCCAAAACGGTCGAGATCGTGATGGCTGGCTCCGGTGGCCATCATCTCGATGGCGCAACAGGCCAACCCAAAGGTCATGGGCCAGAGGGAACCCGTACGGGCCCAGTTAATAAGCTTATCAAGCGGAGTGATAAAGGCCGGAGTGCCAGGAATGTGCCGCACGTCCGGGGCTACTTCTACCGTGTCCTTTTCTACTCCCATTGGAAGGCCCCCCTGATCCAGGCATAGACATAAGCTACCAGCAAAAGCACGATAAAAACCACCATTTCTACGTAAGCCAGAGCGCCCAGCTTGCCGAAAGAAACCGCCCAGGGATAAAGAAAGACCGCCTCCACATCGAAGACCACGAAAAGGATGGCGATGGCATAGAACTTGACGGAAAAAGGATGGCGGGGCTCTCCCGAAGGTGGAAGACCGCACTCGTAGCGCACCCGTTTTTCGGGATAAGGTCTCCTGAGCCCCAAAATCTGGTTGATGATCACCATGGAAAGCCCGATCGCAAAGACCAGGATCGCCAGGATCAGGATCGGAAGATATTTAGCCGCCAGAACAGTCTCCCCCACCCTACCCCTCCTTGGCCGAGGCCTGCTTGGTCGGTTTCTTGGCCACCACCTTTTTGGCTGGCGGTTTTACCTCTTTTACGGCTAAAGCCTCATTGGGACAGGCCGCCACACAATGAGGTTTCTCCCCGGCCGAAACTCGATCTTTGCAAAGATCGCATTTGTTAATTTTTCCGGTATTAGGATTGAACTCGGGCACCCCCCAGGGACAGGCATATACACAGTTCACACAGCCCACGCAGAGTTCCTCCACTACAAAGACCACATCTTTTTCCCGGCGCATAGCCCCCGTGGGGCAAACCGCCGCACATTGGGGCTTCTTGCACTGCATACAGGAGAAATAAACAAAGGCCTTCCCTGTCTGAAGAATCCGACAGTTGGCTACCCCATCGTGGGTATCGGCACAGGCTGAAACACAGGAAAGGCAACCGTCACATTTTTCGGAATCGTGCGCTACCGTGTACGGCATGGCTCTATATAAGACAAAAAGTCAATTCGAAGTCAAGTTTGACCTTTCTTTATCCCCCAAGCTTTCGGGGAAAATTTCCCCTTTTTGTGGGAATTTTCTCCCCAGATCTAAAAATCCTACTCTCGTAAAAGGATTTCTATTTCCCCCCAGGGAATGTTTTGAACTAAAAGACAAACTTCTCGAAAGGATAAGTCAAGTAAAGCTAATAATAAAGCTAGCTTTTCTATTTTATCTGTTAAATTTTTGGCAAGTTCAGTAAAAGTGAGTTTTTTCTGGGTTTCTAATTTGCCTAGCACCCACAAGGCCATTTGTTTGAATAGAGGCTCAAGACGTTTGATTTCCACCGTCGGCGGAGCCTGCCTTTCAAGAACCCTCACCATAGCCGCCACGAGGTGGTGGAGATCGGCTTCGATCTCCGGTTCTGGACCGGCCATCCCTGGAGGGCAAAAGACGTCTCGTCCCAAAATTTCCCGAGATTGAAGGACCTCGCCGAGCGAATCTATTTTCTCCAGGGTTTCTAAGGGAGACTCTTCTGATTTTTCCGGTGAAGCGTAGGTTTCTCGAGGCAAAAGCAGTCTGCTTTTCAGATAAAGTAAATAGGAGGTAAACCACAAATACTCCGAAGCTTTCTCAAAACCCTCAGGGAGCAAAGTCTCCAGATCCGTCAGATAAAGCCTGGCCAGGTACGCCAGATCAAGATCCAAGACCCCCGCAGGCCTGGATCTTATCTCTTCGCGAAGTTGTTCATATACCTGGGGAAGTTTTTCCGACATCCTTTGACTTATGTCAATTGGAGCTATATTGCTTTATGATAAGAGAAAAATACAAATTTCGTAAGGAGGAGGGGTACCATGAAGAAAGGATCAATACCGGTAGGCCTCGGATGGTGTCTTCTTTTTCTCTTGTTGCTGAGCTGGCCTTTGGCCGCTCAGGCCAAGCCTTCCAAATGTGAGGAGTGTCACGCCAAGGTAACTCCGGGCATAGTGAAAGACTTCCACCGTTCCAAGATGTCCAAGAAGCTGGCTTGCTATAGCTGTCATGGCAAATCCCACATGAGCGAAAAGGATGTGGATAAAGCCAAATTGCCCACTATCGAGACCTGTAAACGTTGTCACGCTAAACAGGCTAAGCAGTACATGTCCGGCAAGCACTTCCTGGGCTGGATCGCCATGGAAGCCATGCCTACCACCCACATGCAGCCCGGTCCGGTGACCAAAGGGCGTAAGGGGTGCGGTGGCTGCCACTCCCTGGGAGCCACAAGAGAAGCCAAGAAAAATCCTTACTATCCCAAGTACGCTATGGAC
>WFPH01000155.1 GCA_015487645.1 Thermosulfurimonas sp.
GTAGAGTTGCGAGGGATGTCTGGGCACCGGCCCTCCGGCCGGAAAGACCATGGCCCAGGGAACCTGGGTGGGGCGACCGAAGAGTTCACCGTTGATGAAATTTCCTAGACGGCCGAGACCGAGGCCTATAGGAGCGGTCACCACCAGTAGATCCGCCCACCAGAAGAAGTTGAGCCGGTTCTTCCGGGCGTAAAGCCATCCGGCCAATACCGCCCCGATAAGCCCTCCGTGGAAAGACATTCCTCCGTGCCAGACAGCCGGAATCTCCAGAGGTTTCTTGAGATAGTAGCCCGGGTAGTAAAAAAGCACGTGTCCCATTCGGGCTCCTACGATGAGACCAATTCCACCCCAGAAGAGCACGTCCTCTAACACCTTGACCAGTTCCGGATGGCCCCGTTCCCGAAGCTGTTTGCGGGCCAGAAAGTAGGCCGCCAGAAACCCCAGAAGATACATGAGACCGTACCAGCGTACCGCCAGGGGGCCGATCCGGAAAAGTTCGGGATTGATTTGAGGGTAGGGCAGCATGGTTTCATTATACCGGAAGATTCTTATCTTTTAAGTTGGAGACCTTGAATAGCATTCCCCCTCCGGGAGGGGATAGGGGAGGAGAAGGTTGACTTTTTCAGAGGTCTCAAAATACTTTCACGAGGAGGTGGGTAAGATGCCGATCATTGTCGGGGCGGAAGAGATCCGGGAAAGGGATGTGGATGCTCAGGCTCTGAGGGTCTTCCTGAAGGCTTTAGAGATCCTGGGTGGGCCGCGCAAGCTTATCGAGATGCGCAATCTCACCTGGGTGACCAGCCTCATGGAGGCCGCTTACGCCATCGTGCTCGCGGAGGAAGGTTTCAAGACCGAAGACGATATCGCGGCTTTCCTGGGGCTCACCCGCCAGACGGTGCGCAACATCCTCCGGGCCGATCCCGAGCTCGTCATGATGAAACTGGAAGGGGAACTGCAGGAAAAGACCCCCAAGGCCCATACGGCCGGGGGCTTGGCTAAGATGGCTTACCGTGAGATCAAGGAAGGGCGGGACGCTCTGCTCTTTTTTTCCAGCGTGATCGAGGAGGGAGCCAAGATTCTGGGCGTAGGCTGGCCGGCGGAAGTGCTGGCCCGTATCAAAGGGCTTCACTTTCCGACCGCCGGCTCCGAGTTGGCCGAAAGACTCAAAGGGCTCAAGGTCAAAGACAGGGATCTAGGCGAAATAGCCTCCCGGAAAGAGACTTATCAGCATCCCCGGGAGCTTTTACACTATCTAGCAGAGGCCCTCAGGGCCTGAGTTTCTGGGCTAACTCTTTGAGTCTGAAGTGTTTAAGGTGTTTCTGGGCCTCGGTCGGCGTGATCCCCTGGCATTCAAGTACGAAAAGGGCCAGGGGGAATGCGTTTTTTTTCGAAAGCAGGATGACTATCGTGCCGCCCTTTTCTCTTTTGCGGGTGATCCTTTTGGCCGGAAATCCCTCCAGGGTGAGGGTCTCAAGCCGTTCCTCCGGAGAATCGTAGCTTATCTGCAGGGTCAGAGGATACCACATCCCCTGGGCCATGCCCCCCACCATTATCTGGGCTCTCAGGGTCTTTCCCCCAGAATGATAGGTTCTCTCCACCGTAGTCATATCTCCGGCCGGGGTGGTCACCGTCATACCCGTGGGGGCCTCGGCTTTAAAACCCGGGATCTCTGGAAAGTAGGGATAGAGGTCCGTGTAGTTCAATCCGAAGGCGATTACCGCCCAAACTAAAACCGCAACCAACGAGAGATAAAAAGACTTCAACTTACCTCTCCCGATACTTGATGTTTTCCTTCTCCGTCATCTGGCGCAAACGGGCCAGGGCCTTTTTCTCTATCTGACGGATACGCTCCCGAGAGACCCCGAAGCGCTTACCGATCTCCTCCAGGGTATACTCGCCCTCTTCCCCAATTCCGAAACGCAGCCGGATAATCTTCTCCTCCCGAGGCGAGAGGGTGGAAAGCAGGCTGCGGATTTTTTCAGAAAGGTCTTTGTCCTTGACCTCCTCGTAAGGGGAGGGACTGTCCTTGTTTTCGATGAAGTCTCCTAGAGTGCTATCCTCGTCTCCGATGGGAAGCTCAAGGGAGACGGGTTCCCTCGAAGCTTCAAAGATGGCCAGGATCTTTTCCCGCGGCAGTCCCGTGCGCTCGGAGAGTTCCGCCGGGGTGGGTTCCCGACCGAGCTCTTTCACCAGTTCGTAGAAGGCCTTGAAGAACTGGCTACGGAGCTCCAGAAAGTGTACCGGCAACCTGATGGTCCGGGTCTTGTCCAGAATGGCCCGGGTGATAGCCTGGCGAATCCACCAGGAGGCATAGGTGCTGAACTTGTTCCCTTTACGGTAGTCGAAGCGGAAGACCGCCCGCATAAGCCCCAGATTGCCCTCCTGGATAAGGTCCGCGAGCGGCAACCCCTGACCGATATAGCGTTTGGCGATGGAGACCACCAGCCTCAGGTTGGCCTTGACCATTTCGTCTTTAGCCTCTTCGATCTCGGCGGCCTTGGTCTCCACCAGTTCGTGTAGCTTGCGGATCTCTTCCTCCTCGGGGTATTTCTTCCGGAGGTCCCTTGCGGACTTCACCAGGAAGTTGAGAAGACTCTTTTTGGGCTTGAGGCCCGGATCGCGTTTGCGCCAGAGGGCAATTTCAGCCTTGAGAGCCAGGATCTCCGGCAGATCCAAGGGATGATTCTCGATGGCCTCTACGATGGCGTAGAACCCCTGGCGGATGATCTTGGAGAGCTCGGCTTCTCGCTCCGGGGTAAGAAGGGGGTACTTCCCCATTTCTTTCAGATAGAGACTGGTGACCTCTTCGGATTCCGTGGTCTCGGCTTCCTCGGAAGGCTCGAGCTCGCTCTCTGAAAGGGTGGATAGCTCCTGAATCTTCTTCTGGGCCTCTTTCTCTACCCATTCCTCCTTCTCATAGATCTGCTTTTCGTCGAGGATTTCAATGTTGTTTTTGGAAAGGAAATCGAAGATCTCCTCGATTTTTTCAGGATCATCATAGTTTTCGGGAAGGATCTCATTCAGGGCCTCATAGGTAATGGCCCCCTCCTTCCCCATCTCAAGCAGCTTTTTTTCCAAATCTTTCTTAGTGCTCATAAACTCTCACCCGCCCTTACCCGAGAGTATGAACTTTCCATTTATAACAAAACAAAGCGCCCTTGACAAGGCTCTTATAAAAGGTAAACACTTAAACCTCAAAGTCAAAATGTCTCCAGAAAGACTGGCCAAACTTCTGCGGTATATTCTGGCCTATCGGCCTGATGAATTCGGCCTCATACCAGATGAAGAGGGATTTGTAAAGATCAAAGATTTACATCTGGCGGTTACCGAAACGGATGGTTTCCGGGGGGTGCGGCGGCGGGAGATCGAGACCCTGCTTGAGGTTTTTGCTCGTGAGGATTTCGAGTATCGGCGGGATCAGGGGCTGGTGAGGGCCCGGGAGTTCTTCTACGCTTCCCCGATCTATACTGAAGATCCTCCGCGTCTTCTTTACCTTCCGGTAAGACCCCGGGCCTGGATACACGTTTCGGAGAAGGGCTGGGGGCAGCCCCAGCCGGCCCTTATGAGTCCGGAGGTCGAGTTGGCCGAACGCCTGGCCCGGCGTAAGGGAGCCCTCCTCGTGGAAGTGGATACGGTGAAGGCTCAGGCCTCGGGCGCGGTCTTCCTGCGCTTTATAGAAAAGCTTTATCTGGCCTCCTGGCTGCCCGCGGAGGCCCTGCGTGGACCCAGAGTGGATGAGAAATTCCGGGCCCGCTATGTCCCTAAGCCCAAAGAGCCCCCTGAACCCGAGCCCATCATTCCCTTCCGGCCTGACACCGATCTTGCGGAACTGCCCTACCGTAAAATCACCCACGGTAAGAAGAAAAAAATACCCTGGAAAGAGGGGCGTAAGGAAAAGAAAAAGCGAGGTTGGTAAAGATCGCGAGTCGTTAAAGACTTGCCAAAAAGAGAAGGGGGCTTATAGTGTGAGGGAGGGTTGAGGAAATGAGGAAGGTCATCCTTTGGTTGGTTTTGATTTTGTGGCCGGTGTTGGTTGGGGCTGAGCCCCTGAGTCTTGAGAAGGCCTATGAGATGGCCCTTTCGCGGAATCCCCTTCTCAAGGCCGCTCGTTCGGAGGTGGAGGCGGCCAGAAGCGGCGTAGCCGAGGCCCGGGGGGCCTTTCTGCCGCGGATAGATCTTCGCCTGGTCTACGCCCGCACGGACAGTCCGGTCCAGGTTTTCAGCTACAAGCTGGCCCAGGAGAACTTCAAGGCCGAGGACTTCCTCCTAGACCACCTGAACCATCCCGTGGACTACACCAACTGGCAGACGCAGTTCGTGGTGACGCAGCCCATCTTCAACCAGGGGCGTGAGATCATAGGCTACCGTCGAGCCAAGATCGCCCTCTCTCAAGCGGAAAACTATCTTGAGGCTGTAAAACAGCGGGTGCTTTTTGAGACCGAGAGGGCCTATCTCGCTCTACTTCTGGCCCGGGAGAGGGTCCAGGTGATGGAGGAGGCCGTGCGTACGGCCCGGGAGAATCTGCGCGTGGTGGAGAGTCGCTATCGGTCCGGCCGGGCCCTCAAGTCGGATCTCCTTGAGGCCCGGGTTTTCCTTTCCCGGCAGGAAAAGGATCTGGCGGCGGCCCGACATCAGGCCGAGGTGGCGGCTTCGGCTCTGAACCTGGTTCTGGGGGTGCCGCTTGAGACCCGCTGGGAACCGGTCCCCCAGGCTGGTCTTCCGGGGCCCCCCGGGTCCTTTGAACTCTGGCGCTGTGCGGCCTTTAGCCGACGCCCGGATCTTAAGGTGGAGAGCCATCGAGTTAATCTGGCTGAACTTGCGGTGAAGGAGGCCCGTTTTCGGTTTCTACCTTCCCTGAACCTTAAAGCTATTTACGAGAAGAACGCTGAGGACCCCCTGAGCGGCGGAGCCGACGGAGACGCT
Organism: Thermosulfurimonas sp.; assembly: GCA_015487645.1. Lineage (GTDB taxonomy): Bacteria > Desulfobacterota > Thermodesulfobacteria > Thermodesulfobacteriales > Thermodesulfobacteriaceae > Thermosulfurimonas_A. The sequence goes on from WFPH01000155.1 coordinate 4,924, forward strand.
TACACCCTCATGGCTGAACTCAATTTCAATCTTTTCAAGGGTTTGCAGGATAGGGCCCATCTGGCCCGATCCCGGGCCGAACTTCTCGCGGCTCGGGAGCGCTTTCGACAATATAAGCGGGAAGTAGAGCACCAGGTGCGCGAAGCCTATAGTCGCTATCTTACGGCCCGGAAGGAGTACGAGGTTACGGAACGGGCGGTGGCCCAGGCCGAGGAGGGTTTAAGGATTCTCCGCCAGCGTTATCAGGCCGGGTTGGCCCTGCTGGTGGAGCTCCAGGATGCGGAGACCGCCCTCAAGC
>WFPH01000156.1 GCA_015487645.1 Thermosulfurimonas sp.
ACAGGGGGAGGCTAGACTTTTCAGAGGTCCCAATTTCTTTTCTGGAAGATGGGATAAGCCGGATCAGGAATCAATATTCTTCCGAAGGCCACATGTCCGGAGAGAAGCGCACCACCCGGTTGCGCCCCAGCTCTTTGGCCTTGTAGAGGGCCACATCCGCGTACTTGATGGCCTCCCAGATACCCTGGGCGTCCGTGGGAAACTCGCTCACCCCGATAGAGATGGTCCGCTGAATGATCCCTTTAGGGGTCTCAAACCTGTGGCTTTCCACTAGAGCTCGAAGTTTCTCGGCTATCTTAATGCTTTCCCCCTCGGCCACATCTACCAGAAGGATCAGGAACTCCTCTCCTCCGAATCTCACCACCAGATCCGAAGCCCGGACATTCTTCTTGAGGATCTGGGCAGTCTCTTTGAGAACCCGGTCTCCTACGTCATGTCCGTACTTATCGTTCACGGATTTGAAGTAGTCGAGATCGGCCATCAGGACCCCGAGCACCGTTCCCCGCCGAAGAATCCCTGCTACCAGGTTGTCGATGGCTTCCTCGAGAAATCTTCGATTGTAGAGGCCGGTTAGCGGATCCTTAAGAGTCTGTTCTTTGAGGGAGGCCGCATACCGCTTGGCCTCAAGAACCGGTATCGTCTCAGCTATATAACGCTGGGCCTGACGCAGTTTTTCCTCGATACGTTTCATCCGCCGGGTTCCTATTCCTTTAGGAAGGATAATCTGAGCCACTCCGATGCAAATCCCTCCGCTCATAAAGGGCATACAATAGTGTTCGGCCTCCTCAGAATAGAGAAACAGACGGCAAACTCCCGGATAATTCAGAGACGAGACTACATGGCCCGTGCGTTTTGCTCGACACAACTCGGCATTAAAGAGCTTTTCGGCGTTTACTTCTAAATCTGAAGGCGAAAGAACTACCGGCCGCATAGTATTCTGCGAATTTGAAACCTCATAGAGGACAAAAACCGGAAGATCGAGCCTTTCCTTGAGGACCTCAGCCAGACGCTGATAGATCTCATCCGGCCCTTCATCCTCCTCGATGGTATGCTTATAAAGCGAAAGATTGGCAAAATGTCTTACCAAATCGTTTACCTTTTCGGCTACTGTACCAATTTCGTCCCGGGCATAATGTCTCACCATACACTTTTCCTCATCCTGGGCGCAGGCTTCACCTCCTTCCCGGAGAAGAGTCTCGAGCTGCTGCACGATACGATCGAGAGGGAATTTCACCATGGTAAGGAAACCTATAGCTCCCCAGAGAAGAAACACTGCTAAGACCAGGAAAAGAAGAAAGTAAAGTTGCCCCAGACGCTTTGAAAGATAAGTAATTTCTCGGAGAAAAACCTCTTCCTCATCTTGAGCCCAAGAAAGTATCTGAAGAAAGGCTTCTCTTGCATGAGGAGCCTCGGGATCTTCCATGATTACCCTTAATTTTCTTTCCATTTCACGAAAAGTTGCGGGTTTCAAAACCCGGATAACAAGACCATTTTCTCCTTCATAAATCCCTCCTCTGATCCCCACTAGGATAAGTTGCCGGAGCTTTTCTTTTATAAGAAGCCTTTCGGGAGAATCCGGAGGCAAAGCCTCGCTTTTGGCAAGTAACAAAAGTCCCTCCTCTGCGAGGCTCTTATAGGAATAAAAAGGAGCTTCCTCCAAATGACGTTTGAGGCGATTGAGTTCGGCAAAGAAGTAAAAGGCCACAAGGCTGTTTACTACCACACAAAGCCCTATAATAACCCCTACCTTCCAGAAAAGACTCCGATTAAGAATCCAGGTCACCAGACCAGACGCCCTAAACCTCATACAAAGACTTTTTAATTCCATCCCCTCATACCTTCACATTTTTGCCAAACATATTTTCGGAAAGGATATAATAAAAGAAAAACAAAAGTCAATATTTTTTGAAGAAATCTGTTATTGTTAGGATTTCTCCAAGGAGAAAAGGTTATTCACTGTCTACGAAAAATCATCCCCAAGATAAAAATCTCCCGACTGCTGGCCCGGGTACTCTTGGGGCGAAAGAGTTTGATCTTCTGGAAATATGAAGCCACCTCCTGCCGGAAAGCCGGGAATCTCTCGCCCTCGAAGACCTTCACCATGAAATGGCCTCCAGGGACCAAAAGGGCCAGGGCCAACTCCAGCGCTCGACGGGCCAGGTAAAGGGAACGAAAGTGGTCTCCCGAGCGATCCCCGGTGGTCTTAGGAGCCAGATCGCTCAGAACCACTTGGAAGCCCTCCGGAGCCAAGGCTTGGAGCTCCTGGGGAGTGACTTCGAAGACATCCCTCGGCAGAAAAATGAAATTCGGAGCGGAGAGTTTTACCGGTTGCAGATCAAGGCCTACTACCAGGCCTTCGGGCCCCACCACTCGGAGGGCATACTGACTCCAGGCCCCAGGAGCGCAACCGAGATCAAGGACCTTATCCCCCCGTCTGAGGAGCCGATATTTCTCCTGGGCCTCGCGTAATTTATAGACCGAACGAGCCGCAAAGCCTTCCTCCTTGGCCTTGCGGGTATAATGGTCCGCCCAGGGGTTTTTCTTCCTAGGCACCGGAAAGCTCCCGAGCGCGCTGGGTAGCCGCTGAGACAGCTTCCATGACCGCTCCGTGAAAGGCTCGGTCGGCCAAAGCCTTGAGCCCTGCCATGGTGGTTCCTCCCGGAGAGGTCACCATACCCTTCAGGGCATAAGGGTTGTCCCCAGTTTCTTTCATGAGTTTGGCCGCGCCAAAAACAGTTCCCACCGCGAGCTTTTCGGCCACTTCCCGTGGAAGGCCCTCTTTCACCCCTCCGTCCACCAAGGCTTCGATAAAGGCAAACACATAAGCCGGTCCGCTTCCAGAAAGCCCGGTCACGGCATCAAAAAGGCTCTCCGGGATCCGAAGCACCTCTCCCAGAGCGGAGAAAATCCTTTCCGCCACGGTCAGATCTTCTTCGCTAGCGCCCTTTCCCCCGCAAATAGCACTCACACCCGAAAGCACTAGGGCCGGAGTATTGGGCATCACTCTCACCAAACGGGAAGCCCCGCCCAGAAGTTCTTCCATGCGGGCTATCGAAAGTCCGGCTACGATTGAAATGAGGAGAGGCGTCGTTTCGGCTACCACTTCCCGAATCTCATTCAGGACTTGCGGGGCTACCTGCGGTTTCACCGCCAACAGCACCACCGAACTCTCCCGCACCAGGGTCAGATTATCAAAAAAAGCCTTTACCCCGTAAGTGTCTTGGAGGTATTTCTGACGGGCCTCGGACGGTTCCGAGACCGTGATGGCCTCTGCTGCCATCTCCCCGGAAGTCAAGAGTCCCTTGATAATGGCCTCAGCCATACGCCCTCCGCCGATAAAACCAAGCCTCAACATGGGATCTCCCTCCTTTTGGTATCTCTTGGCATTTTCTTACATCCTTACCCGGACCAAACTCTCTGGCAAGTAGGGATCTAATCTTGCCGAGGAAGGGTGAATGCGATAAGATTTTTACAACATTTGCAATTTTTGCCCCCGTAGCTCAGGAGGATAGAGCACGGGATTCCTAATCCCGGAGTCGGTGGTTCGAGTCCACCCGGGGGCGCTTGATTATCAAGGGTTCCAGAGATAGCCACCCCCATTTGTTACCGCATTTGGTTCCGCATTTTATCACGAATGATAAGGCGTCATTGGGTTTGACGTGCACGCCCCGGCGATGCTATGCCGAGTGTAACGAGGCAAGCGGGGGTGCGCGGTATGGCGATAAAGAAGCGGTGCAAGTGTGGATACCGCAACCGGATGAGGGCTAAGAGGTGCGCAAAGTGCGGACGGGTTTTGCGGGACTTTACGTGGGTGGTGGATGTTCACTTTCGAAACGGGCCACGGGTAGTAAGAAAGGCCGCAAGTCTTGAGGAAGCCCGGAAGATTGAGAGAAAAATCAAAGGCGAAGACGGGGACGACAAGCGAAACGGCGAAGTTCAGACGCTTGGGGACTTCTGGCCGCTTTACATAGCGCAGATGAAGGGCGTTAACAGGGAAACAGAGATCGAACACAAACAAAGCCGGTGGGAACTGCACCTGAAGCCCTTTTTCGGGCAAAAGTTGCTTGATGAGATTACCAGGCTGGATGCTGAAGTTTACCGGTCAAAACGCCTCCAAGAAGGCGCAAGTCCGGCAACGGTCAATCGGGAGATCGCCTTGCTGAGGCACATGCTTAACAAAGCGGTTGAATGGGGTTTGATTGAAAGGAACCAGGTAGCCGGGAT
>WFPH01000157.1 GCA_015487645.1 Thermosulfurimonas sp.
CTTCTACGCTAGCCTCATAGTTTCTTTGCTCTATTTTTTTGAGGGACCGCTCTTTTGGGAGACCCTCTTGTCTTCCCGAACCTTATTTAACCTGCGTCTGAGCCTTTTCTGTGCCACCCTGGCCAGCTTCCTCTCCATTCTCATGGGACTTCCTGCGGCTTACGCTCTCTCTCGCTTCGATTTCCGGGGCAAGCAAATGGTAGACACCCTTCTTGAGCTTCCCCTGATCGTCTCGCCGGCGGCCCTGGGAGCCATGCTCCTTATCTTCTTTAACAATCCCCTGGGCGGCTGGCTTGAGGCCCGAGGCCTACATTTCGTGTTTACCGTAAACGGTATTGTCCTGGCTCAATTTGTGACTACCGCGGGTCTGGCCACCCGTCTCATCAAAGCCGCCCTGGATGAGATCCCCCCGCGTTACGAAGAAGTGGCCCGCACCCTGGGGGCTAGCCCCCTTAAGGCCTTTCTCACCGTGACCCTGCCTTTAGCTAAAAGGGGGCTTCTTTCGGCTTTTGTCCTCACCTGGGCCAAGGCCCTGGGAGAATTTGGGGCTACCATTACCGTGGCGGGTTCCATGCCCATGCGTACCGAAACGCTGCCTATCGCTATCTTCATGCGTCTTTCCACCGCGGATCTCAAGGGCACGGCCATTCTCACCCTCATTCTGGTGGGGCTCGGACTTCTGGTCCTCTACAGTGTGCGCAACCTGGGAGCGATCAGGCCATGATGGAGGTGAGGGATCTGGTTGTCAGGGCCGGAGATTTTCGTCTCGGCGAAATCTCCCTCCGGGTGGAAAAGGGACGAACGCACGTCCTCCTCGGCCCTACCGGCAGCGGGAAGAGCACCCTGCTCGAGACCATCGTGGGCTTGAGGTCCCCGGAGTCCGGAAGGATTCTGGTGGAAGGAAAAGAGATAACCCAGCTCCCGGTGGAAAGGCGGGAACTGGGTTATCTGCCCCAGGATCTGGCCCTATTCCCGCATCTTACCGTGGAAGGGAATATCCTTTACGGCCTTCGGATGAGAGGCCTTTCCCCAGGGATCTTTCTAGAGGAACTCGTTGAGGTCCTGGGTATTCGAAGGTTACTCAACAGACGCACGGACACGCTTTCCGGAGGCGAGCGCCAGAGGGTGGCTTTAGCCCGGGCCCTAGCTCCGGGGTACCGTTACCTGCTTCTCGATGAACCTTTTTCAGCCCTCCATGAAGGCTTGAGGAGAGAGCTCTGGTTCCTTCTCCGGGATCTCCAGAGGAGATACGGTCTTACCGTTTTGCTGGTCACCCACGATCTTGAGGAGGCCTTTTTCCTGGGGGACACCGTAAGCGTCATCATGGAAGGCCGGATTCAGCAGACCGGCTCGCGGGAGACGGTCTATCGGTTTCCGAAAACCCTCCGGGTGGCTCGGTTCTTTGGTTTAAAGAACCTCTTTGAGGGCCGGGTGGAGAGCGTCGGGGAGGGAGCGCTCAGGGTAAGGGTGCCGGTCTTGGGGGAGATCTTGGTGGTGGAAGGATCAGAGGGGCTTTCGGAAGGATACCGGATTACGCTTGGCATCCGGCCTGAAGATGTAATGTTTCCGCGACCGGAATACCTGAGACCGGATCAGGAGAATTTACTTCTAGGGAGGATCACCGCTCTTTACCCTAAGAAGTCTTCCTGGTGGGTTCTCTGTCGCGTGGAGGGTTCGGGATTTTTGCTGGAGGTTGAACTTCCCGACTATGCCCGAGAGAAACTTGGTCTCCGGGAAGGGGCCTTGGTGAAAATTATCCTTCCCAGAGAAAGGATCTTTATCCTTCTGGAGGAGAAATGAAGGACGGAGGAGCAATTTTCAGGGTGCGAGGAAAACTGTGGCTAGAAGGCTCAGAGGGCACCTTCCTCGGCTATGGACGGGTGGTGCTACTTGAGAGAATAAAGACCTATGGTTCTATTTCGGAGGCCGCCCGTTCCATGAACATGTCTTACAAGCACGCCTGGGATCTGGTGAATTCCATGAATCGTCAAGCCGGGGTGCCTCTGGTGGAAACCTTTGTGGGAGGAAGATCCGGAGGAGGCGCGCGCCTTACCAGGGCCGGCGAGGAAGCTATTCGACTCTTCTGGGAACTCTATCGGGATCTCGAGGCTTTCCTGGAAAAAAAGACCTCTGAGGTCCGGGATCGCTTGAAAGCCAATTTCGAGTAAATACTTAAGTGAGGATGACGGCAGAACTTTACTATTCTCTTAACCGGTTTCTGAAGGAACATTTCGGTGAGAGGGTGCAGAAGGTCCCTCTGGATGCCGGTTTTACCTGCCCGAACCGGGATGGCACCAAAGGGCGCGGGGGGTGCCTGTATTGCAACGCCTACGGGTCGGGGACCGGGGCCTTTAGGAAAGGGCTTTCCATAAGGGAACAAATGCTTCGAGGGATGGCCCACATGGCCCGTCGGTACGGGGCCCGGAAGTTCCTAGCCTATTTCCAGGCCTTCTCCAACACCTACGGGCCACCAGACCTTCTCCGGAGGCGTTATCAGGAGGCCTTGGTGGACGAACGGGTAGTGGGCCTTTGTATCGGGACGCGACCGGACTGTGTGGATGAAACTGTGGCCGAAGTGCTGGCGGAATTCCAGGCGAAAGGACTCATGGTCTGGGTGGAACTAGGCTTGCAGAGCGTTCACAATGAAACCCTTGTCCGGATTAATAGAGGTCACACTTTTGAGGATTTCGTGAGGGCCCTTGAGATTTTAAAGGTCCGCGGCCTTCTCGTGTGCGTGCATATCATCTTCGGGCTTCCCGGGGAGGGCCATCTCGAGATGCTAGAGACCGTAAGGACGCTTGCGCGACTGCCCATTGATGGAATCAAGTTTCACGAACTTTACGTGGTTAAGGGTTCCGGGATGGAAAAACTTTATCGGGAAGGGCAGTATCTTCCCCTTACCCAAGGTGAGTATGCCGATCTGGTGGCCGAGGCCATCGCACACCTTCCGCCACAGGTAGTTATTCAGAGGCTTACCGGGGATCCCCGACCGGAGGAGCTGGTGGCTCCGGATTGGGCCCGGGACAAATCCGGCACCCGGCGTCTCATCGAGGAGACCCTGCGCAATCGGGGTCTTTATCAGGGAAAATATCTGGAGTAGAGGTCGTTGCCGGGGCAAAGGCTTGCGGCTAGAATGAGAGGGTCATGCAGTGGGATCAAAAGCGAATTCTGGAGATCGACCGCCGGCACATCTGGCATCCCTATACTCAGATGAAGGACTACGAGGCCCGGGATCCCCTGGTGATTACCCGGGCCCGGGGGCTCAAACTCTACACCGCCGACGGTCGGGAACTCTACGACACCATTTCCTCCTGGTGGGCCAATCTCCACGGGCATCTCCACCCGGCCCTGAACCAGGCCCTGAAGGAACAGCTTGAATACCTTGAGCACGTAAACTTTTCCGGTTTCACCCATCCCTACGCCGTAGAAGTGGTGGAAAGGCTTCGCCGGTTCCTGCCCACGGAGCTTACCCGCTTTTTCTTCTCCGACAACGGCTCCACCGCGGTGGAGGTGGCTCTCAAGATGGCCTTTCAGTTCTGGCAAAACCAGGGGGCCACCCAGAAGACCCGTTTTGTGTGCCTGGAAGAGGCTTACCACGGAGATACCCTGGGGGCGGTTAGCGTGGGCGGGGTGGATCTCTTTTTCCGCCTCTACCGTCCCCTGACCTTTGAGACCTTCCGGGCCCCGGCCCCCTACTGCTACCGCTGTCCGGAAAACCCTTCTCTGGATTTTACTCGGGATGCCGAGCATATTAAATGTGATTTGCGTTGTCTTGAAGGCTTAGAGAGAATTCTTAAAGAATATTCGCATGAGATTTGTGCCGTTATTGTTGAGCCCAGGTTGCTGGCCGCCGGGGGCATGATCGTCTACCCTGCGGACTACCTCCGGGGGCTCCGGGAGATTACTAGGCGTTACGGGGTCTTTCTCATTTTCGACGAGGTAGCCACGGGTTTCGGACGCACCGGGGCTATGTTTGCTCTGGAGAGCGCCGGGGTGGTGCCGGATATCCTTTGCCTCTCCAAAGGGCTAACTGCGGGTTACCTGCCCCTGGCCCTCACCGTGACCACCGAGGAGATCTACCAGGCTTTTTATGCCGACTACCTCGAAGGCAAGACCTTCTATCACGGTCACACCTACACCGCCAATCCCCTGGCCTGTGCGGTGGCTGTAGCCAATCTTAAACTTTTCGAGGAAGAGCGCCCTCTGGAAAAGGGGGCCGAGGCCCGGGCCTATTTTCACCGTCGGCTCCTCGAGATTTTTGCCCCCAAAGAGTATGTGGGCGACATCCGGTACCTGGGCTACGTGGGGGCGATAGAACTGGTGCGTGATCGCGGAACCAGGGAGCCCTTTCCTCCGGAAAAGCGGGTAGGGTTTCAGATCTATATGGCCTCTCTCGAAGAGGGGGTAGTGCTCAGGCCTCTGGGGGATGTCATTTACTGGTTCCTGCCTCTCTGCGTAACCAAGACGGATCTCGAGGAGATCCTCACCCGAAGTCTCCGGGTCATAGATCGGGTGATCAGAGAGCTTTCCTGAAAGGCTCTTTCATGCTCGACGATCTTAGGCGGGAACTCGAAGCCCTGGCGGCCAGAGGTCGGAAACGCAGCCTACGGGTGATTTCGGCCCGCAGGGGCCCCTGGGTAAAAGTGGAGGGGAGGTGGCTTCTTAATCTCTCCTCCAATGATTATCTGGGGCTTTCAACCGAGATCTCATCCGAAAGGATCTTGGCGGTCCTCGAGGAATTCGGGAGCGGAGCCGGGGCTGCCCGGCTTCTTTCCGGAAACCATCTTTACTACGCCGAGCTGGAGGAGACCCTGCAGGAACTTTACGGTCGTCCGGCCCTGGTCTTCTCCAGTGGTTACCTGGCCAACTTGGGGGTGCTCTCCGGGCTTTGTAGCCGAAAGGATGTAATCTTTGCCGACAAGCTGGTTCACGCCAGCCTTATCGACGGCCTGCGCCTTTCCGGGGCCACCTTTTTCCGCTATCCCCACCGGGATCTCTCCGCCCTTGAGGATCTGTTGCGGAAACACCGCGGCCGTTACCGCCGGGCGATCATCCTTACGGAATCCATCTTCAGCATGGATGGCGATTTTCCGGATCTGCCGGCCCTGGTAGAACTCAAGCGGCGGTACGAGGCCCTGCTGGTGGTGGATGAGGCTCACGCCGTGGGAGTTTTTGGGGAGAGGGGCCTGGGGCTGGCCGAGGAGATGGGCGTTCTTTCCGAGATAGATGTTCTCATCGGGACTTTCGGAAAAGCCCTGGGAAGTTACGGGGCCTTCGTGGTGGCCGAGGAAGTGGTGAGAGCTTATCTCATTAACCGGGCCCGGGCCTTCATCTTCACTACGGCCCTGCCCCCGGTGGTGGTGGCGGCCTCTCTGGTGGGCTTGCGGGAGGCCGCGGCCTCTTCCAGGCGGCGGAAGAAGGTCCGGGATCTGGCCCGTGCCTTTCGGGAGAGCCTCGGGAAGACTTCCGGGGGACTTGCGGACCAGGTCCCCATCCTGCCCGTAATCGTGGGTGGTGATCGGGAGACTCTGGCGCTTTCCGAAAGGTTATTTGCGGCCGGTTTCCTGGCCCCGGCCATAAGGCCCCCCACGGTGCCCGAAGGGACAGCCCGGTTGCGGCTTTCCCTTTCGGCGAGCATGGAGTGGGAAGACTTAAGGCCCCTGGTGGAAATCTTACGGGAGTCATGCGACTGAAACTTCTGGGGGATCCGAAAGCCCCGGATCTTTTAATCTTTTTCAATGGCTGGGCCATGGACGAAAGGCCCTTCGTCTCGCTGTGGCCTCAAGGGATGAGGATAGCCATGCTCTTTGACTATCGGGATCTCACCCTCCCGGAGCTTCCGTCGGTTCGCGGACGGACGCTGGTCCTGGCCTGGTCCTTGGGAGTCTACGCGGCTCTCTATCACCTTGAGATTCTTCCCTCCCGGATAGTTTTCCTGGCCGGGACCGGGGTCTTCAAGGATCGCCTCTACGGGATAGATCCCCGGGTGCTGGATTTGACCCTTGCGGCCCTGAAGGAAAAGGGGTATCCGGTGCTGGAACGATTTTATCGGCGCATGTTTGCGAAAGAAGACTCTTATCGAAGGTTTTGGGCCAACCCTCCGCAAAGGGAGCTTGCGGAAGTGATCGAGGAACTCGAGGCCGCCGGAAGCTTTCCGGCCCTATTTCCGGAAATACCCCCGGAGGCCCGCGTCCTGATTCCCGAGAAAGACGACATCATACCCTGCTCCGCTCAGGAGCGTTTCTGGGAGAAGGCCAAGGGGTCTTTCGTGCGATTTCCGGAAGGCCATTTTCCCTTTTACGCTCGCCGGGATCTCCTGGCCTGGTTCCACGATGTCCCGTGAACTTCTCGTCCGACGTTTCCGTCGGGCCTTAAGGACTTACGAGGAAAAGGCTCTGGTGCAGCGCAGGCTGGCCGAAAAATTGCTCTCGGCGGTGCTGGAGGTCGGCCGAAGGTGGCCCCGTATCCTCGAGATCGGATGCGGGACGGGATTTTTCACCAGGGAAGCTTCCCGGAGGCTCGATCATGAGAGGTATCTGACCTGCGATCTGGTTCCGGACTTTGCTTGCTTCGTGCAACCCCTGGGGGTGGGCTTCGTGGTGGCCGATGGTGAAAGCCCAGCCTGGGCGAGGGGGCTTTTCGATCTGGTGGTGGCCAACGCCGTGTTGCAATGGTTTCGCCGTCCGAAAGAGGCCTTCTCGGCCCTGGCCGAGAAGGTGGCTCCCGGAGGCCTTCTGGCCTTCTCTTCCTTCGGACCGGAGACCATGCGGGAGCTGCCTCGTAAAGGGCTTCCCCCGGGGCTCCTCTCTCTAGAAGATCTTCTGGCGCTACGGCCCAGGGGCTTCCGGGCCCTCAGGGCTGAAAGAGCTTGTGAGACCCTCTATTTTGAATCTCCTCTTTCGGTGTTAAAACATGTGCGGGAGACCGGGGCCCTAGGGTGGCTCCCGGCGGAGGGCTCCTTAATGGAGATTCGGCGGTGGATTAGGGCCTATGAGAAAGAGCGGACGGCTAAGGGTTATCCTTTGACCTTCGAGACTATTCTTATCCTATGGCAGAAGGCCGCCTGATCTTTATCACCGGTACGGATACCGGCGTGGGTAAGAGCTACGCCACGGGACTTTTGGCCCGGGCCTATCTCGAACTCGGGGTGGAGGTCATCACGGCCAAACCGGTTCAGACCGGCACCCACGAACCAGAGGATATCCTGATTCACCGACGGCTGATGGGGCTTTCCCCGGATCCTCCAGAACTCCTGGATCTCACCTGTCCCTATATCTTCGAGTATCCTGCGGCCCCGGCTACAGCTGCCGAAAGGGAAGGGAAGACCATCGATCTCAGCCATATCCTCTCGACCCTGCGGGAACTTGTCCGCCGCTACGAGATCGTCCTGGTGGAGGGGGCCGGCGGGCTCTTTGTGCCTCTCACTCCAGAGTACACTCTGCTTGACCTCATGAGCCTTACCCTGGCCCCGGTGGTGGTGGTCTCCGCAGCCCGCCTGGGGACCATCAACCACACCGTACTCACGCTGGAAGCTCTGAAGGCCCGAAGCCTCTACGTGGCGGCCCTGGTCTACAACTACTATTTCGCCTCCGACGAATGGCTGGCCCGGAAAAGTCTGGAAGACATCCAGAGACTGGCCGGACCAAACGCGGTCGTTCATCTGAAGGATCTCTCCCGAGGTTTGACCGACCTTTCGGAGATCAAGGCCTTTCTTAAGTCCACGGTGGGTCTTAGGCCCTAAGTCCCGAGGTGTAGCCCAGGTCTTCTATCATCTGGCGATCGTCGGAGAGATTCCGTCCCCGGGTGGTGAGGTAGTTTCCCACCATGAGGGCGTTGGCCGGAAAGAGACTTAGGGCCTGGAGGTCACGCAGGTTGTATTCCCGGCCTCCGCAGACCCGTATCTCGGCCTGCGGTAGGATAAACCGGAGGACCGTTAGAATGGCTAGGCACTTAAAGGGGGTGAGATAGCGGGCATTTTCCAGAGGAGTGCCGGGGATGGGATGGAGAAAGTTCACCGGGACGGAGTCTGCGGCCAGGGCGGAAAGGGTTTCGGCCAGGGAGATAATCTCCTCTGGACCTTCGCCCAGCCCGAAGATCCCCCCGCAGCAAAGAGAGAGCCCCACCCGTTTGGCCCTCCGGGCCGTTTCCAGGCGGTCCCGCCAGGCCTGAGTGGTACAGATCGTGGGGTAAAAACTCTCCGCGGTCTCCAGGTTGTGGTGATAGCGGCTTAGCCCGGCCTCCTTGAGGCTTATGAGCTCTTCCTCGCCGAGCTGTCCCAGCGAGGCACAGAGCTTGAGTTCGGGGAACTCCCGCCGACACCGGTGGAGGACCTCGCACAGGCGATCGAGTTCCTGGCGGGTAAGACGTATGCCACTCACCACGAAGCTGAAACGGTCCACCCCGGCCCGGGCCGCGGCCTCCGCGGCGGCCAGCAATTCGTCTTCGGGGAGGAGCGGGTATTCCGGAGCGCCGGTACGGTAACGGGCCGACTGTGCGCAAAACTTGCAATCCGAGGGACATCGACCGCTTTTGGCGTTCACGATGGCGCAGGTTTCGACCCTTTTTCCGAAATATGTTTCCCGGATCCGTCGGGCCTCCTCAAGATAAGGCCAGAGTTCCCGTTCCCCGGAAAGGATCTCTTTGAGGACCTCTCTGGTGAGTTGCTCCATTTCCAAATGAAAAAAACCGGGCGGAATCTTACGCCCGGTTTTTAAAAGTTTCTAAGAGTGAAAGTTTATTTCGGCTTTACGCCTAGCTCCTTTTCCTTCTCGGCTACCAGAAGTCGCGTGCGCACCACGGTATCCGGAGTAAGACTCATGGAGTCTATAC
>WFPH01000158.1 GCA_015487645.1 Thermosulfurimonas sp.
CCCACGGCCTCCACCGCCAGCGCCGAAAGCACCCTGGCTTCCACCCCCTGCCTCCGCAGGGCCTCCTCCAGGGCCAGGGCGTTGATGAGGGTGGCCAGCATTCCCATGTAGTCCGCCCGGGCCCGATCCATCCCCCGGGCGGCTCCGGAGACCCCGCGAAAGATGTTCCCTCCGCCTACCACCAGCGCCAGCTCTACCCCCAGAGCCCGAACTTCGGCCAGCTCCCGGGCGAGGCCCGTAAGCCGATCGGGATCAAGGCCGGAGCCGGTCTCGTCCCCCAGGGCCTCACCCGATAACTTGAGAAGGACCCGGCGATACCTAGGTTCCACTATTCCTCACCCACCTGAAAACGGGCAAAACGCCGGATAACGATCTTCTCCCCGGTCTTGGCGATCAGCTCGTTCAGGAGATCCTGAATGGTGAGATCCGGATTCTTGATGTAAGGCTGTTCAAGAAGCACGGCCTCCTGGTAGAACTTTTCGAGTTTCCCCTGCACGATCTTCTCGATCACATTTTCGGGCTTTCCGCTCTCCCGGGCCTGTTCTTCGTAGAGCTTTTTCTCCCGCTCCAGGATCTCGGCCGGAACATCCTCGCGCCTTACGGCAATGGGATTGGTAGCCGCAATCTGCATGGCCACATTGTGGGCAAACTCCTTGAACTCATCCGTACGGGCCACGAAGTCGGTCTCACAGTTAACTTCCACCAGAACCCCGATTTTGTGGTTGGCGTGGATATAGGCGGCCACCACACCTTCGCTGGTGGCCTTGGCCGCCCTTTTGGCCGCAATGGCCAGCCCTTTCTTGCGCAGGATATCCACGGCCTTTTCCATGTCTCCGCCGGCCTCTTCCAGGGCCTTCTTACAATCCATGAACCCCGCGGCCGTGCGCGCCCGGAGTTCCTTGATCATTTCCATGGTGATCTCAGCCATTTTCTTCCCTCCTTTATTCTTCCTCTTCTTCGAGTTTTTTGGCCTCTTCCTCGAGTGCGGCCTCCTTTTCCTCCTCCTGAAGGACCTCCTCTATGATGGCCTGGGCCTTTTCTTCCTCGGAGAGCTCTTCAACGCCTTCCTCGGCCTCCTTGTCGGTCTCAGCCGCCAGCTTCTCCCTGTAAATCTCCAGGCCCTCGATCACGGCGTCCGCTATGCGAGAGGTGAGAAGCTTTATGGCCCGAATGGCGTCGTCGTTTCCGGGAATGATGTAGTCGATGAGATCCGGATCGCAGTTGGTGTCCGTGATGGCCACCACCGGTATGCCGAGTTTGCGGGCCTCAAGGACCGCGATCTCTTCTTTTTTGGGATCCACCACATAGAGCACCTGGGGCAGACTTTCCATGTCCTTGATACCGCCCAGGTTCCGCTCGAGCTTCTGGCGCAGACGCTCCAGTTTGAGCCGTTCCTTCTTGGGGAACCGCTCGATGGTCCCATCCTCCATCCACTGCTCAATGCGCTTGAGTTTCTCCACGCTCTGCCGAATGGTCCGGAAGTTGGTAAGGGTGCCGCCCAGCCAGCGGTGATCCACATAATACATGCCGCAACGGGTGGCTTCCTCGCGGATGGTGTCCTGGGCCTGTCGCTTGGTGCCTACGAAGAGAACCTTGCCCCCTTCAGCCACGGCGTTTTTCACGAACTCATAGGCAATCTCGAAGTATTTGAGGGTCTGCTGAAGGTCGATGATGTGGATCCCGTTGCGTTCCCCGAAGATAAAGGGCTTCATCTTCGGGTTCCACCGGCGGGTCTGGTGACCGAAGTGCACTCCGGCCTCAAGCAATTGCTTCATGGTGATGTGGGACATAGGGAGACCTCCTTTCGGGTTTTTTCCTCCGCCCCAGACCCTCCCATCCGGAAATTCCGGACACCCCGGAGGGCCTGTGTGCCGGGCGTGTGTTTTCGGCAGGCTTTTTACCACTTTTCAGGGGTCTTCGCAACCGATGGGAGATTCAGGCCGGGGACTGGACCGAAGCCCACCTTTTGAGGTTTAATTTCCTTTGATGCCGCCGATGAAATCCTGGCTGATCCTGGGAATTCTTTTAGGGGGGATTCTCGTAGCCTGCAGTCCGAGGGTTCAGCTCCCCCGGACCTCGGTTCCTCTTCCTGATAAGTTCGTGAACGACACCGGGAACCACACCTTATCTCCGCTATCTGACCGCTGGTGGGAAATTTTTGGTCTTTCCGAACTGAACCGTCTGGTGGAGAAAGTCCTTTCTGCGAATCACGATCTCCGTCGGGCCCGTTTCCGGATCGAGGAACTGGCCGACAGGCTCTCCGTCAAGCGGGCTGAGAGGTTCCCCCGTCTCGATCTTGATTTTTCCGGGAAACGGGGCCGGCAGACCTTTGTCGGAAGCTCGTCTTATCCGGGGTGGTCAGGCTACCTTTACGGGGAGTTTCAGGGGAGATTGCAGGCTTCTTACGAGGTGGACCTCTGGAGAAGACTTTCGGCCGGGGAGGCGGCGGCCCGCTGGGAATGGCTGGCCTCGGTCGAGAATCGAGAGGCCCTGGCCCAGAGCCTGGTATCCGAAACCGTCTCCCTTTACCTGCAGGCGGCTTTCACTCGTTGTGAAATCGATCTTTTGCGGAAGGAAAGGGATCTTTCTCGAAAAAGACTCACTCTCCTTGAAGAACGTTTCCGCTCTGGGCTTCTTTCCGTCCCGGAGATTCTTTCGGCCAGAGAGGCCTATCGTGCTCTTTCGGCCACCCTTCCGGAAAGGGAGAGGGCCCTGGGGGATCTCCTCCAGCAGCTGGAGGTCCTTTCCGGAGAGTATCCTTCAGGGCGGTGGCCCTTGAAAGCCTTTTCGAAGGCCTGTGCGGTGGAGATACCTTCACCCCCACCGGGGTTACCCTCGGAGCTTCTGCGCCGCCGTCCGGACATTCGGGAAGCCGAGGCCCGGCTTAAGGCGGCCGCCGAGAGGGTTCGTCTGGCCCGGGCCGCGCGCTTCCCGCGCCTGGTCCTTACCGCCGAGGAGGGCCGGGTCTCGAACGCCCTCTCGGATCTCCTCTCCCACCGGAACCGCTTCTGGAGCTTGTCTTTTGCCCTCACTCAGCCCCTCTTCGAGGCCGGAAAACTTGCGGCCGAAGAGAAGGCGGCCATAGCCGCTCTCCGTCAGGCGGAAGCCCACTATGCCCAGGTCGTTCTTCAGGCCTTCAGGGAAGTGGAATTTGGTCTGCTTTCGGAGGAGAAACTCCGCCGCAGACTTTCGGAAACCCAAGGAGAACTCCAGGCCGTAAGTCTTGAAGCCACGTTCTGCGAAAAGCGATTCAAGGAGGGTCTCGTCGGTCTCCCGGAGTGTCTGGAAAAACGGATCCGGGTCCTTCAAACTCAAAGGAAACTCCTTCAAGCGAGGCTGGCCCTGCTCCTCAACCGGGTATTTTTGTTTGAGGCCCTCGGGGGAGGTTTCGGGGGAGAGAAAGGAGAGGCGCCATGAGAAGCAGATTTTGGCAGGCCCTGGCCGTGCTTTCGGTGCTGACGTTAGGCGTGGGGCTTTCCCTTTATTTGGTGCTTTCAAAGCCGAGGCCTCGGGCGGTGAAACGGCCTCGGGCCGCTCTGGTGGTGCGGACCGTGGTGGTTAAGCCGCAAAGATACACCTACACCGTAGAGACCACCGGGACGGTGGTGGCCCCGCGCCGAACGGAGCTCGCTTCCGAGGTGGCCGGAAAGATCCTGGAAGTCTCTCCGAAGCTCCTCCCCGGTGAGGTGGTCCGGAAGGGCGAGCTTCTGGTAAGAATCGATCCCACGGATTATCGGGCCGCGGTAGCCCGGGCCGAGGCCGAACTTAAGGAAGCCGAAAGGGTCCTGGCTGAGCTTTCTGCCGAGGCGGAACGCTCGGTGGCCGAATGGCGTGCCCTTCATCCCGCAACCCCACCCCCGCCGCTGGTGGCCAGGGAACCCGAGCTTTCCGCGGCTCGGGCCCGGGTGCTTGCGGCCAGGGCCGCTCTACGCAAGGCCCGAGCGGACCTCAGGCGTACGGAGATCCGGGCCCCCTATCGGGCTCGAGTACTGGAGGTTCAGGTGGAGGCCGGAAGCTATGCCTCTCCGGGCAAAGTTCTGGCCGTACTTTATCCTCTGTCCGGAATCGAGGTCTACGCACCCATCGCCGATCACTTTCTACCTTATCTCCGGGTACCGGGTTTGAACGCCCCGCAAAGGGCTCTAGGATCCCGGGCCGAAGTCCTCTGGGAAGCGGGCCAGAAGATCTTCCGTTATAGGGCCCGGGTCGTACGGGCCGCGGGGGCGGTGGAAGAAAAGACCCGTCTCCTTCCACTTTATCTTCGTCTCGAGGAAAATCCGGGGAAGAGCTCCCTTCTTCCCGGAACCTTTGTGACCGTGAAGATCTTCGGTCCAACCTTCGCCCGCACCTTCGTTCTTCCCCGGGAAGCCCTCCACCGGGTTCGCGGAAGACCCTTCCTCTGGATAGTCACCTCTCAGGGGAAACTCCAAAGGCGTGAGATCACCCTTCTCAAAGAAGACGAAAAGGCCATCGTGGTGCTCTCCGGTCTGAAAGACGGAGAAAGGGTGGTAGTCCAGAGGCTTCCGGGAGCGGTGGACGGGATGTCGGTGAGGGTGGCCCAATGAGAAATTTGGTCTCCTGGTTTGCGGAAAACCATGTGGCGGCCAACCTTCTCATGATCTTCGTGCTTGCGGCCGGAGTGCTTGCGCTCCTTACTCTCAAGGTGGAGGTCTTTCCTGAAGTCTCCCCGGATCAGGTCTTGATCTCGGTGGAGTACCGGGGGGCCTCACCCCGGGAGATCGAGGACTCGGTGGTGAAACCTATAGAAGAACGGATCGCCTCCCTTTCGGGGATCGAGAGGATCGTTTCCGTGGCCCGCGAGGGGGAGGCTCGTATCACGGTGGAAGTGGCCAAAGGGCGGGATGCTCGAGAACTTTTGGAGGAGATCAAGACCGAGGTGGACGGCATCGCCACCCTTCCCAGCGAGGCCGAGCGGCCGGTAGTGAAAAGGGTGGTCATTCGGAGCGAAGTCCTGAACCTGGCTCTATACGGCCAGGTGGATCGCGAGACCCTCAAGTACTGGACCGAGCGGGTCAAGGATGCCCTCCTCAGACTGCCGGGGGTGACCGAAGTGGAGTATTACGGGCTCTTCCCCCGGGAGATCCATATCGAGATCCCAGAGAAAAACCTTCGCAAGTACGGTTTGAGCCTTTCGGAGGTCGCAGAGATCGTGCGCCGGGAGGTCCTCGATCTTCCGGCTGGCCGTTTGAAAAACGCGCACGAGGAGTACCTGGTCAGGATCAAGGGGCGGCGCTATTTCGGCGAAGAGTACGGCAGCGTGAGGCTTCTGGCCGGAGAAAAAGGAGGGGTGGTTTATCTGCGGGATCTCGCGGAGATCAGGGAAGAACTCCGGGACAGCCTGGATTACGCCGTCTTTTACCAGGGCAAACCCGCGGCGGTGATCGAGGTCTTCCGGGTGGGGGATCAGAGTGTGCTGGCCATTGCCCGCACGGTCAAACGCCACCTTCCGGAGATCCGGAGTCTTCTGCCTCCCGCCCTTAAGCTTGAGATCATGCGGGACTGGACGGAGGTCCTCTGGGCCCGGATCAAGCTCCTCCTCAAGAATATGGCCTACGGAATGGTTTTGGTAACGGTGCTTCTGAGCCTCTTTCTCCATCTGAATTTGGCCTTCTGGGTGGTGCTGGGTATTCCCATTTCCTTTGCCTTCGGGCTGTGGCTCATGCCCCACTTTGGGGTTTCGCTCAACATGGTCTCGCTTTTCGCCTTCATCCTGGTGCTCGGGATCGTGGTGGACGACGCCATCGTGGTGGGAGAAAGCATCTTTAAACACCGGGAGGCCGGCCGGGATCGACTTTCGGCCGCGGTGGAGGGGACGCTCGAGGTTGCCACTCCGGTGATCTTTTCCGTGCTTACCACCATCGCGGCCTTCTGGCCGTTGCTTTACGGAGTGGGGGCCATGGGACGATTTATGCGGGTGATCCCGGTGGTGGTCATTCTGGTGCTTGCGGGCTCGCTTCTGGAGGCCCTCTTCGTGCTCCCGGCCCATCTCATGGCTAGGATCCCCCGGAAAAGGCCCCTCCTTTCAGGCCATCTCGAACGCTTCCTTGAGAGAATATACCGTCCCTTCCTTCTGCGGTGCCTGGCCTGGCGCTGGTTCACGGTGGCCTCTTTGGTGGCCCTTCTGCTTACGGTTTTCTCCCTCTGGCTCGGGGGGCGACTCCGTTTCAGTTTCTTCCCCCACGTGGAGGGCAACCGTATTTCGGCCGTACTCCGAATGCCGGCCGGGACCCCTTTTGAGCAAACCCTGGCCGTGGCCCGGAAGATCGAGGCCGCCGGGGTGCAGGTGGTGCGACAATTAGAAAAACGCTACGGGCAGAGACTCCTGGAGTATAGCCTGATTTCTGTGGGTTCCACTATCTCAGGACCCCACGGAGGCCCTCCGGAGATGGGCAGCCACCTTGCGGAGATCGAGATCCGTCTGGTGGAGGCCGGCAAACGTCCCGGGATAAGCAGCCGGGAACTGGCTGCGGCCTGGCGAAGGGCGGTGGGGACCGTGCCAGAGGCCGATTCCCTGACCTTCTCCGGAGAACTTTTCTCCTTTGGTAAGCCGATCTCGGTGGCCCTATCGCACCCGGACGAAAGGGTCCTTCTCTCAGCGGTGGAAACTCTTAAGAGGAGACTTTCGCGGATTAAAGGTCTTCACGATGTGGAGGACAGCCACGTGGAGGGCAAGGAGGAGCTGCGTTTTCGACTGAAACCCGGGGCCCAGAGTCTCGGGATCAAACTTTCTGATGTGGCCCGCACGGTACGGGCGGCCTTCTATGGGGCCGAGGCCCTGCGGTTCCAGCGGGGCGAAGACGAGATCTCGGTTCTGGTAAGGCTTCCGGAAAAGGAGAGGGCCAGCCTCGAGATCCTGAAACACCTCCGCATACATCTTCCGGATGGCCGGAGCGTCCCCTTGCTTGAAGTGGCCGAGCCTTACTTCGCCCCGGGCTATGTAAAACTCGAGCGACTCGACCGTCGAAGGGTGATCTATGTGCGGGCCGAAGTGGATGAAACCAAAATCACCGGAAGCGAGGCCCGGAGGCTTCTCCGGACCAAGGTCCTTCCTGAACTTTCCGAGCGCTATCCGGGGCTTTCCTGGGCCTTTGAAGGAGAAGGCCGCGAGGAATCCCGAACCATGCAGGAGCTCAAAAAAGAGTTCATTCTGGCCCTGATCCTCATTTATGTCCTTATCGCTATCCCCCTACGCTCCTTCAGCCAACCCTTCATTATTATGCTGGCCATTCCCTTTGGTATTGTGGGGGCCTTCCTGGGACACCTTCTTCTGGGCCATCAACTTTCCATCCTGAGTCTTTTCGGAATCGTGGGGCTTTCCGGGGTGGTGGTGAACGACGCCATCATCCTGGTGGACCTGATAAACAGGCTGCGGGCCGAGAGTCTCCCTCTAGCGGAGGCGGTGGTCTCGGCCTGTTTCCGTCGTTTCCGTCCGGTGATCCTTACCACTCTGACTACTTTTCTAGGCCTGGTTCCCATGATCCTCGAAAAGAGCCTCCAGGCCCGCTTTCTCATCCCCATGGCCATCAGTCTGGCCTTCGGGGTGCTTTTCGCCACCGTAATTACCCTGATTCTGATCCCGGCGTGCTACTTGATTCTTGAGGACCTTTCTGCCATCATTAGATCCAAGAAGAGGGGAAGATGAACATCCTGGTTTCCATCAAACAAGTACCTGACACCACGAACATCCGGATCAATCCGGAGACCGGGACGCTGGTACGGGAAGGCGTGCCCTCCATCGTGAATCCTTACGATGTGCACGCTCTGGCGCTGGCCTCGGAGATCAAGCGTCGCTATGGCGGAAAGATAACGGTCATCACTATGGGCCCCCCTCAGGCCGAGGCCGCTCTTCGCGAGGCCGTGGAGTTCGGAGCCGACCGGATCATCCTTCTTTCGGACCGAAAGTTCGCCGGGGCGGATACCCTGGCCACGAGCTACACCCTGGCCGAGGCCATCAGGTATCTGGCTCGCGAGACCCCTTTTGATCTTCTCCTTTTCGGCAAACAGGCCATTGACGGAGACACGGCGCAGGTGGGGCCGGGAGTGGCCCGGAGGCTGGGTCTTCCTCTCATCACCTACGCCGTGAAGGTGGAGACGCTCGATCAGGAGGCCCGGAAGATCGTGGTGCACCGGAAGACCGAAAGGGGAATAGAGATCCTCAAGGCCACGCTTCCGGTGGTGTTGACCTGTGACCGGGAGGTGGCGGAGCCGCCCTTTGCTCCGCTTGGGGAACTCATCCGGGCCGCCCGCAGCCGGCCCGAGGTCTTTTCGGCTACCGAACCGGTACCCTATGAGAGGGAGAAACTAGGGCTCAAGGGCTCTCCCACTCGGGTTCACCGGGTCTTCACTCCGGAGCTAAAGAGTCCGGGCGAGAGGCTTTTCGTTTCGGAAGTAGGGGTTAGCGAGGCGGTGAAAAGGATCCTTTCGGCTCTCAGGGAGAGGGGGGTACTGTGAAGCCCAGGGTTTGGGTTTTCGTGGAGCAGGAAGAGGGTGAGGCTCATCCGGTCTCCTGGGAGCTTTTGGGAAAGGCCAGGGAGCTGGCGGCGGACCTTTCAGGCCAGGTGGAGGCCATGGTTCTGGGCCACGGGGTGGAGCACATAGCGAGGGAGGCCATCGCCTATGGGGCCGACAGGGTCTACCTGATGGACGACCCCGTGCTGGCCTACTACCGGAATGAGACCTATGCCCACGGGGCCATCAGACTCTGCGAGAAATACCGACCCGAGATCTTCCTCCTCGGGGCCACCACCCTCGGACGGGATCTGGCGGGTTCCATCGCCACGGCTCTTGAGACCGGTCTCACCGCGGACGTGACGGGACTTGAGATTGACCCGGAGACCAAGAACCTCATCATGACGCGCCCGGCCTTTGGGGGAAACATCATGGCCAGCATCCTCTGCCCGGATCACCGGCCCCAGATGTCTACCGTGCGCCCCCGGACCTTTCCCCTCCCGGAAAGAGACCCTTCCCGCGAAGGGGAGATCGTAAGGGAGGAAGTGGGTCTCAGCGAGGAGGAGGTGCGGGTCAAGCGGGTGGGCTTTATCCCGAAGGAGAAGACGGTGAACCTGGAG
>WFPH01000159.1 GCA_015487645.1 Thermosulfurimonas sp.
CCCTTTAAGGTCCGCGTGCCGAGGGGAAGGATCTGGCCGCCGGGAAGCACGGCCTCCAGCGCCAACACGTAGTCCCGCGTGACCCCGTATTTAAGCCCCCGGGGGCCTCCGGCGCAGGTGGCTACGTTGCCTCCGAGGGTGGAAAACCGGTAGCTCGCCGGATCCGGAGGATAAAAGAGCCCCCTCTTGGCTAGGGCCTCCTTGAGCTTTCCGTTCACTACTCCAGGTTCCACCACCGCTACCAGGTCCTCGGGGTTGATCTCTAGAATCCGGTTCATGAGGGGAAAGGCCAGGATCAGGCCGCCCTCCGAGGCCAGGGGAGCCCCGGTGGTGGCGGTACCCGCGCCCCGCGGGATTACGGGGAATTCCTCCTCGTAGGAGAGGGTCAGGATGCGGGCGACTTCCTCGGTCGTCCGGGGCAAGGCCACCGCCTCGGGGACATAGACCTTCCCCGAAGCGTCATAAGCGTAACTCAGGCGCTCGGCCTCTTCCTCAAGCAACCGAGGTCCGAGGAGTTTTCTGAGGGCTTTCCTGGCGGCTTTTGAGAGCCTGCTCTTCGCCAACGCCAAACCGCTCCACCAGTTCCTTTTCCAGGTATTCTATCTGATACCGGAAGCGGTCCGAAGAGGCCATCTTTTTCTCTACGGTCTGAATAGCGTAAAGCACGGTCGCATGATCCCGATTGAAGCGATTTCCAATGGCCGAAAGGCTGGCGTCGGTGTATTTCCGGAGGAGGAACATGGCCACCTGACGGGGCTCGCTCACGCGCTTTTTCCGGGAACGGGAAAGGAGCTCTTCCGGCGAGATCTTGAAGTTGCGGCAGACCAGCTCGATGACCACCGAAGTCATATCTGGACCCTGGGGCGGAAGGATTTCGGCCACCAGCTCGCGGGCCAGGGTCAGGGTCACCGGTTCGCGGAGAATACTGGCCCGGGCGATGAGCCCTACTACTGCGCTCTCTATCTGGCGAATGTCCCCCCGCAGGTGCCGGGCCAGGAATTCCACCACCTCTTCCGGGAACTCCTGCCCCTGCCGGCGGGCCTTCCGTCGGATGATGTTCTTGCGGGTCTCGTAATCCGGAGGGTTGATGCGAACTACCATGCCCGCCGAAAGCCTTGAACGTAAAGAAGAGTCGAGATGTGTGAGTTCATGCGGCTTCTTGACCGAGGTGAAGACGACCGCTTTTTCCTCTTCGTAAAGGTAGTCTAAAGCCAGAGCCAGTTCTCCCTGGGTGAAATCTCTGGGGGGTATCTGGTGGACCTCCTCGAGGACCAGGACGTCACAGTTCCGCCAGAGCCGGTCCTTGAAATCCTCCATCTGCCCGCCTTTTAAGGCCCTTACCAGCCTGGCGGTGAAGTCCCGGGCCGTGAGATAACAGACCTTTACTTCGTGCTTTTGCGAAAGCAGAGCGTTGCCCACCGCCTGGGAGAGATGGCTTTTGCCCAGACCACTTTCGGCCATCAGGTAAACGATCTGCCCCCGGGGTTCCTCGGTGACCTTTTGACAGACTTTGTAGGCCAGCCGATTGCAGTCTCCCACCACGAATTCCTCAAAGGTGAACCGCCGGGAGAGCCGTCGGCCGAGAACCCGGGCCGGCTCATAGGGCAAAGCCAGCTGACAGAGGGGAGGGCTTTCTTCCACCCGGAAGGTGACTTCGGAAAGTCCCTCCCGCAGGGCTGCCTCCCGCAGAAGGGCCAGGTAGTTTTCCTCCAGCCACTCCCGGGTGAACTCATTAGGGACCAAGATCACCAGACCTCGGTCCCGAACTTCACCAGAGAGAGGTTCAATCCAGACCTTAAATACGGGTTCAGGAAGCCTTTCTTTCAAAAAATCTTTAATTTTAAGCCACAATTGCGACATAACCCCCTCCAAGAGGTCTGAAGAGGAATCCCTAACTTATTACCCCGGAGGCCCGCGGAAGGCAAAAACCGAAAAACCCGGCTACGGTCGATTAACTCCTGGGAGTTCATCTTAACTTTTTAACAATTCCATGGACGGTTAAAGGTCATTATCCTGAACCATCCGTAAAACTGTCCCAATCGCCTTTCTAAATTTATGCCTGGTTATCAGTATTTTGTGAATCACAAATCAGATTCTGAACTTGTAAAGGAGGGGCAAGGTCTTTTTCTTTCGGGAGATTTCTCCCTGTTTCGACTTCGAATTTTTATGACGGATGTTTGGGGAGTTAGAACGGGGCTTCCGTGGAAGGCTGAATTCTGTTAGGAAAAAGAGCGTGGTGCGTATTCCGAGCCTGTCGGACGCTTATCGTTTGCTTTGTGAGGAGGGCGTTCCGCCCCACATCGTGCGTCATTGTGAAAAGGTGGCTCTGGTGGCGGTCTTCCTGGGCCGGGAGCTCCGGCACCAGGGTGAGCCCTTGGATCTCGCTCTAGTCTGTGCCGGGGGGCTCCTCCACGACCTTACCAAGCACCATTCGCTCCGGACCGGGGAGAACCATGCCGAAAGTGCCCGGAGGAAGCTCTTTGATCTGGGCTACCCCGAGGTGGCCGAGGTGGTGGGGCAACATATCTTTCTCAAACCTGGCCCTCCGGGCCATCCTATCCGGGCCGAGGAACTGGTCTACTACGCGGACAAACGCGTGCGCCACGAGGAGATCGTGAGCCTTGAGGAACGCTTTGTGGACCTCCGGGAGCGTTACGGGCGAAGAACGAGCTCCTGGGTGCGTATCTGGCGGCTTGAGGAACTCACGAAGCTCCTTGAGCGGCGGATCTTCAAACCCCTGCCCTTTGGGCCGGAAAAAGTTCTGGAATTAAACCGGGTGGAGGATGTCAAGACATGTCTTACCGCGTGGCTCTCCTCTGCGGAGGGGACTCTCCCGAAAGGGAAGTGTCCCTGAAAGGCGGGGCGGCCGTAGAACAAGCCCTCCTTTCGCTGGGGTATGAGGTCGTGGTCTTTGATCCCCCACGGGATCTTCCGCGGCTTGCGGAAAGGGTTGCGGAGTTTGACGTGGCCTTCTTAGTACTTCACGGACCGGGCGGCGAGGACGGGACCATCCAGGGTTTCCTGGATTCTCTGAGGTTACCTTATCAGGGCGCCGGAGTGTTGGGCTCGGCGCTGGCCATTCACAAGGGGCTTTCGCGTCTGCTCTATCAGAGGGCGGGGCTTCCCGTGCCCCCCGGGGAGACCTTTTCCAAGGAAAAACGGGCCCAGATCCCATTCTTTTGCCAGAAGCTGGGCTACCCCGTGGTGGTTAAACCGGCTACCCAGGGTTCCAGTCTCGGACTTTCGGTGGTGAAAACCCCGGAGGAGCTCCCGGCGGCCCTTGAGCGGGCTTTTGCTCTGGATGCGGAGGTGGTGATCGAGAAATTTGTGAAAGGGCGAGAGATAACCGTGGGCGTGCTGGGAGAGGAGGCCCTGCCGGTGGTGGAGATCATCCCCGAGGGCCGCGAGTATTTCGATTACGAAACCAAATACACCCCGGGGGCCGCGAGGGAGGTCTGCCCGGCCGAAATCCCGGAATCTCTGGCGCGTAAGGCCCAGGCTTATGCCTTGGCCGCCCATCGGGCCCTCAGGCTTCGCCACTACAGCCGCACGGACATGATCGTCCAGGGTGAGAAAATTTATCTCCTTGAGACCAACACCATTCCGGGGATGACCGAGACCAGTCTGCTGCCGCTTGCGGCCCGGGCCGTGGGACTTACTTTCGAGAAACTGGTGGAGCGTCTCCTCTTTATGGCCCTTGAGGGATAAATCTCTCAAGGAAGGCTCGGACCTCGCGGGCCAGTTTCTCCTTGTCCCGGTTGGTTAGCCCCTGGGTGGGGATGGGGTCCCCTATTACCACCCGCACCTTCCCCGGGCGCACGGAAAGCCTCCCTTTGGGGAGAACCTTTCTTGTGCCCAGAATAGCCACCGGCACCGCCGGTACCCCGGCCCGAATGGGAATGAGAAATCCGGCGGTCTTGAAGGGTAGCAGCCGGCCATCCGGGCTACGAGTTCCCTCTGGAAAGACCACCACGGAGTAGCCCTCGCGCACCCGTTCCGCGCAGGCGATGAGACTCTTTAAACCCTCCCGGGGATCGTCACGTTCCACCGGAATGTAGCCCAGGGCTGTAAGCCCCCAGCCGAAAAAAGGTATGCGAAAAAGGCTCTTTTTGGCCAGAAAGCGGATCTCAAAGTCCCTGAGCACCTCTTCCAGAACCGGGATGTCCATTTGACTCTGATGGTTGGCGAAAAAAACGTAACGCTGGCCGGGGGTGAGTCTCTCAAGCCCCTCAACCTCAAGCCTCACCCCGGAAAGAAAAAGGATTATTCGACACCAGAGCCAGGCTATTTTGTGCGAAAGGAGCTTGCGACGCTCAAAGAGGGCGATCAGAATAGCCACCGTTCCGAAAAGGGGGACCGAAATAAGCACGAAAAGAGCCAGCAGGCAGTTTCTCCAAAAGACCGTCATCGGTTTCCTCCGCGACAGCGGTATGGTATGAAATTCTCCAAATCCGGTCAAGGAGGATCTGATGAGGATCTTAAGGGAGGAGAGCCGGGCCGGCAAGCGTTTCCTGGAAAAATTGCTGACTAGGGGTCAGAGTATTCCGGCCAGGGTTGAACGCTCGGTGAGGAAAATCCTGGCCGACGTTCGGCGCCAGGGAGACCGGGCCCTTGAGAACTACACGCGCCGTTTCGATTGTCCGGAGTTTGAGATCGCCCGTCTGCGGGTCTCCGAAGGGGAGATCGAGGCCGTTTACCGGGAAGTGGACTCGGAGTTGCTTTCGGCCATAAGGGTGGCCATCGAAAACGTGCGCACCTTTCACGAAAGACAGCTTGAGAAATCCTGGTTTTTCACCCGGGAGGGGGTTTTCCTGGGCCAGCTGGTGCGGCCGGTGGACTCCGCTGGGATCTACGTGCCCGGAGGAGCCGGAGGGGAAACCCCCCTGGTCTCCACGGTCATCATGACG